>NZ_PNCZ01000053.1:0-55162 GCF_005887425.1 Pseudoalteromonas sp. S2721 | reverse complement strand
TTCGAGGTTCGAGGTTCGAGGAAAAGATTGTAGGCGCGATTTTATATCGCGCAATATAAAAATATAACGCGCGAAATAAATTTCACGCCTACATCAAAAAACGTGGGAGCGGCTTTAGCCGTGAATAAAATAAAGCTGTTCGGCGTTAAAACGCTTCCTACACCGTAGGCGTCACGCTTGCTTGGCGCGTCTCAACCACCACACAATACAAGCACCCTCGCGCGAAAAAAATTTCACGCCTACGACAGCTTATGTCACATTTATATCGGACACGTGACCTGACTCGCTAACTTTACTCTCGTAACTAGAAACTCTGGTTTTTAATCTGAAAGCTGACGGCTGATAGCTGACAGCTCGTCATTATTTTGTGAAGATATTTTCGGCACTAAAGTCCCCCCTACGAGCTAGGCCTTTGGTAAAGGCCTGTAAGCAACACCGTTCAGCTTCAAACTGACAGCTGAAAGCTGATAGCTTTCTCTAAAACCTATAACTCACACTGGCATTATACGAACGGCCTTGTCCGGCAAGTTGCTCAAAGCCATTGCTCATATCTTGCTTGTAATTAGCAATGCTTACACCGCCAAGTGGCTGTTGGTAATATTCATCAAGTAAGTTGGTAATTGCTAACTTAAAGGTTAAATTTTGCCACGTTTTCTGGCTTGAGATAGCCAGTAACTGATAACTGTCGGTTTGGTTTTCTAAACGGCGCTCATCAACATGAGTTTTACTATCAACCCATTGCCAGCTCAGTGCGTTTTGCCAGCCTTTGTATTCGTGCTCTAGGCTCAGCTCAGTGTGCAGTGGCATAATTTGATATAAGTCTTCATTGCTATCATCACGCTCACCATGAGTACTGGTTAGTGAGCCTTTTAATTGCCATTTTCCTGCTTGCTTTGAGTTGTAAAGCTCTACCAAGCCCGCCAGTTTTGCACCGTAAAGAGTGGCATCTAGGTTCGTAAAAGTAAGAATATTACGCTTGGTATGCGCCATGTCGGTGCGATTAAAGCTCTTAGTCACTTCAGCATCAATATAATCATTTACTTGCGTGTACCAAACATTTGCCGTTACTTGCCAGCTATCGTCTTTGGCAAGTTTGGTGTAGCTAGAGCTTAACGTATGAGCTGTTTCGGCGTCTAAATCTGGGTTACCAATATAACCATTACCATCACCAAACCAACCAATCATGGTGGTTGCCATCGTACCTACACCCCAGCTATAACGCTCATATAAATTAGGGGCGCGGTTTTTACGAGCTAAACCAAATTGTAGCTCATCGTTGTTCGATAATTGATAGCGAGCAAGTAAACTAATATCAACTAAGGTGTCGTCACGTTTACGGTCTAATTGGTTAAATTCCATCGCAGCTTGGGCGTCGGTTTTTGACATATCCATCATTGAGCCCATATTAGCCATACCGCTCATGCCACCTTCGTTATAAGCCTGCACTTCGCCAGTATCTGTTGTGACTTGCTCAACTCGAACACCTGCCGACACCCACCATGCTTGGTTTACTTGGTTTTGGTACTCCGCAAATGCCGCAAGGCGGTCACGTTTGCCATCGTTAATGTTTACGTATTCATTTGGGCCCATCATCATTGACCCTGTAACCGCTGGCCACCAATCATCAATTCGATAACCGTAATATTCTTGCCCTAGCATTAGTGATGACTGTTTTGATAAGTCAGTGCGCCAATGAACTTGGTAACTGTAATCTTGTGCATCGGTATTCATCGGCATCATGCCGGTTTTCTCATTACTGAAAAACCCCATTTCGTGTTTTACATCATGCGCATTCACTTGCACCTGCAAATCACCATTTTCAAGCTCACGTTGATACTGAGCAACGAAACCATAGCTGGTGTTATCGGTCATATCCATGTATTGATTTGCAAAGCCTTGGTAAGGAATTTTTTGATGCGTCAGCTTAACCACAAGCTGTTGTTTCTCATCACGAACAGCGCCCGTTAACGCATGATTTTGCACTCGATATAAGGTATCAAGTACACGCTCACCATGCCCATCATCATAGCTGTTAGCATCTTCAAAGCTGCCTTGGTAAGACAAGCTAAACTGTTTGCTCGCAAGGCTGGCACCTAGCGCGTATGCTTGGCTATCGTTAACGCTTTTGTACTGGGCGGTAACATAGCCTGCGCGCCAGTTCACTGAGTCTGTATCACTAAATTCAGGGGCAATCGTATTAACTCTAATAACACCGGCAATATTATCACCGCCACTGCTTACCGGTGATACACCAGCAACAACACTGTAAGAGGCAATTTGGTTTGCCGACACATAAGAGAGTGGCGGGTTCATTTGGTTAGCACACGCTGCTGTAACATCAGCACCATCGACTAAAACTTTAACTCTATCGCCCATCATGCCGTTCATTACTGGCAAATTAGACACACCTCCGGCTGCTGAAAAATCAACACCTAAATCTTTCAGTAACGCATCTGCAGAGCCAACTAGTTGATGGTTATTTTGGGCATGACCTTGTACTTCTATTACTTCAATAGAATCATCAGCAAAGGCCGAAATACTTAAAACACAGCTAAGTGCTGCAGCAATTTTAGAAAATAAAAAACCAGGGCGAGAAGATTGCGTGTTCATAACTCTTTTGAAATCAAAGCAAATAATTAATGACGCCGATTATAAAACTCATTAATTAGCCTGAACACGTGACATATTGTCGCACCCTGTCACAGGTAAATAACTTAGCGCAGCACCACTAATGGAATACGGCTATCTTCAAGCATTTTTAAGGTCGTGCTACCTAAAAAGAATTGCCGCCATTTAGAGTGACCAAATGCGCCCATCACCATTAAATCAACGGCGTGGTCACTTTTATATCGCCACAGCGCTTGGTAAACATCGCCATCGAGCATGCGCGCTCTCACATTAAAGCCATTTTCTGCCAGCCTTGCTGAGGCAGTATCAAGTTTGTCTTGGCAGTGACCGTCTTGTTTATCAACCATCACCAAGTGGCAATCTAAGCCAGATAAAATCCCGCCATTGATAATTTGTGTAATCGCTTTGTCGGTACTTTCGCTGCCATCATAAGCCAGCATAAAGTTTGTAGGCTCATGAAATTGCGGCGGCACAATCGCAACCGGGGTATGCACCTGACGGATCAGCGTTTCAATATGCGAGCCCAGTACTTTAAAATCATCGTAATGGCCTTTACCAGAGCGGCCAATAATCATCACACGGGCATTGTCTTCATGTTCAAGTAAGGCATCAACAAGACTCATTGAAAGCTGCTGTTGCTCAATCTCGGTTAGGCCTGCATGCTCAGCTTTTTTCATTGCTTCATCTAGCAATAATTGACCATGCTGCGACGCTACTTTGTTGCGCTCTTGTTCAAGTTTTGCCAATTGCTCTAACAATGAAGTTTGCGAACCTAAACCAATAATTGCGGTTAAATCATCACTGCCCTGCGGCAAAGGTGGCTCTAAAGCATGCAGAAAATTAATTGGATGGCTGGAGCGCTTAGAAATCCAAATAGCCGCTTCTGTCACCGCATCGGTCATGCATGAACCGTCGATACAAGCAAATATCTTTTTCATTGCACTCTCCTTTAAACCAATTTAATTCACCAAGTATAGTTGGCTTTTTCTCTGTATTTATTTTGAACAGCAAAGACTTAAGAAGTTCAGGTTATTTTCTTATAGCAAACAAATATAGAACGTTCCAAAAAGTACTGTATCAACCCCATTAATTTGTATTACAATAGCGCTGGGCACACATCTCTACTCCAGAACAAAGTATTTGTTACTGGCACTTTCAATTATCAAAAATCTATTTTGTTTTTAAATTTATTTTAAAGGAATTACATGACTAACGTAGCCAACTCCCAAGGCAACGCAAGCACGTTTACCATTCTGATAGTATTGGCTTTAGGCACATTCATTTTAGGCCTATCAGAATTTTCTATGATGCCAATGTTGCCCCTGATCAGCGAAACATTTTCGTCTACGCCAGCGCAAAGTGGTTATGCCATCAGCGCTTACGCGATAGGCGTCGTCGTCGGTGCACCGCTATTTATGATCACAACCGCCAACATGCGTAAGCGCAATGCACTGTTGATGTTTGTCAGTATGATGTTTTTATTCAATGGCTTAAGTGCTTTTGCAAACTCGCTTGAGCAACTTATTTTATTTCGCTTTTTAAGTGGTTTACCACACGGTGCCTACTTCGCCGCTGCTATTTTATTGGCTGCCGACATCGCCCCTGCCGATAAACGCGCAAGCTTTATGTCAAAAGTGTTTATGGGTTTAACCATTGCCACTATCGTTGGTGTGCCCATGGTCACCTTAGTGGGGCAAAACTTTAGCTGGCGTTATTGTTTGGCAGGCACCGCTGTACTTGCGTTAGTTGCCTTGGTATTGATTGTGAAATACGTACCTAACGTAAAAAATACCGCGCCAACATCGATTCTCGATGAGTTAAGTGTATTAAAGAACAAGCTCGTATGGACCATTCTAGGTATCATCATTATTGGTTTTGGTGGTGTATTTTGTGTTTACACTTACATTGCCGACACTATTTTAGAAGTCACCCATACCCCTGCTTACACTATCTCTATTGCTATGATCATGTTTGGTATTGGTTGTACTTTAGGTAACTACCTATTAGGTAAAGCCGCCGACCACTCACCGCTGAAAACCACAGGGGCTGCGCTAATTGGTGCTGTAGTATTTGCAGCCAGTTATGTAAGCGCAAGCCATAATATTTGGCTGTTATACGCGGTGATTTTCTTTATTGGTTTTAGTGTTGGTTTAGGTACCGTGATCCAATCGCTATTAATGGATGTATCACCACAAGGGCATGCCATGATTGGTGCGCTAGTACAGTGTGCGTTTAATACTGCCAATGCCATAGGCCCTTGGCTTGGCGGCATGGCTATTGCTGGGGGCGCACTCCCTAGTCAAACAGGCTATGTTTCGGCGGCATTATTCTTAGGTGGCTTTTTAATGTGGTCGTTAAGTGCGATGCAGATGAAAAAACAAAGCTGTAAGCTCTCAAAAATGTAGTAGCGATTTTATATCGCGTAGGATAAATGGCGTTTAACCTGAATGATTTAACATTCGGCGTTAAAACGCCTCCTACGCTATCAGACTTACTCATCCTGAAATATCTCTTCGATACTCAGGTTAAATAAACGCGCGGCTTTAAATGCTAATGGCAAACTTGGGTCAAATTTACCTTTTTCAATCGCATTAATAGTTTGCCTAGACACATCCAAAAGCTCTGCGAGTTTCGCTTGGGTGTAGTTGTGCTCAGCACGAAGCACTTTCAAGCGGTTTTTCATTCTTCGCCCTCGTCGTTTAACTGCTTATTCATCGTTAAAAGACTCACTAAATAGGTTAAGCCCATAAAGAGCACGAGGTGCGATATATCTTCTTTAAAGCTTATTAAACCACTTGATTGCACCACCGAGTAAGCTAAACCAAATACCAAGCTTGCACCCAAGGTAATGGCCATTGCATTAAGGTGCATACGCTGCTGCAGCTCATCCATTCCTTGAAGTTGTCGTTTGTTCGATAAAATCATCATGATGCCAACTACTACATTAATTAAGATTGCTACAACACTAAAAATAGCCTGCTCTTGCCATAAAAAATGCGGCCCAAATGAGGCAATTGCTAAAGTAATCACCCATGCTGATGTCCATTTAGCGAGGTTTAGCGTGTTCTGCTTATTACGTTGTTTAAAGGTTAATCCTGTTTGATTCATTATTCTCACCTTAAAAGTAAAGTAAACTTGACTAAAGATTAACCTAGCAACACAAAAAGTCAAACAAACTTTACAAAAAGTTTTATATACACGACATCAATATGATTTTTTAATGTCAGAAAAGGCAAGGCGCTTGCTGTTGATCTCATAATATTGTATTAATCAAAGTATCCCGTAATCTAATATAAAATCGGTCCAATCGGACTGCGTTTCTAACAATAACAATGAAGATAACACTATGAATACGGCGCTGTTTTTCGTTGGCGAATGGCAAGTTACTCCGGCTACTAATTCAATCAGACGCGGTGAACAAACAAAGCATCTTGAACCCAAGGCGATGGATGTATTACTGCTGCTATGCGAAAAACAAGGTGAGCTACTAACAAGTGAAGAAATTATCAGCCACTGCTGGCCAAATGTAGCGCTCGGTGACAACCCCCTGCATAAAGTGATCACCCAATTACGTAAAGCCTTTGAAGATAAAGCAAGTGATCCGCATTACATAGAAACCATTCGTAAACGTGGTTATCGGGTTATTGCCGAAATCAACTTTCCACTCAACGAAGAACAAAAAGCCAGCCAAACCAGTTGGCAAGGTGATTCGCCCTTTGTTGGCTTAAGTGCGTTTTCACCAGAGCAAGCTGATGTGTTTTTTGGTCGTAACAAACAAATTGCCACCTTGTTACAGCGAGTGTCGGCTCAAATTGAGTTTGGTCGCGCATTTTGCTTAATTTTGGGAGCCAGTGGTTCAGGTAAATCGTCGTTAGTTAACGCAGGTGTATTGCCCGCTTTAATGTCGAGTAATGGCTACGATGGCATTAGAGTACATAGTTACTGCCAACTCGACTTTGCCGATGTCAACAAAGAACGCTTACTGATTGATTTAGCCTCAACCTTGCTCGATTTAGAAATAAACGACGCACCTGTACTTAGCGATATAAGCGCCGATGCGTTGGCTGAATTGTTATTAACAGATCCAGAACAGGTTATTTCTCGCTGTAAAGCAGCACTTGCAGCGCTACAAGCAGAGCGCACTACGCCCTATTTATTTTTATTTATCGACCGGCTCGAAGTGCTATTGTCATCGCCGTTATTTAGCGATGACGAGCGCAACCAGCTGTTAGCACTTATTGAGCGCTTAGCAACAAGTGGCTGCATGATCATTTTTAGTGCCTGTCGTAATGACTTTTACCCGCAAGTAGTGAGTCAACCAAGTTTAATGGCAGGTAAAGCCAATGGCGCACACTTTGACTTATTAGCGCCAACTCGCTCTGAGCTTAAGCAAATGATCCGTTTGCCAGCACTTGCAGCAGGCTTAAGTTGGCAACATCACCCAGAGCATCACACACCGCTTGATGAACAACTTTGTAACGATACTGCCAATAACCCAGATGCATTGCCAATGCTGCAATACACCTTGCAGCAGCTTTACTTGCAGCGCAGCCCAGACAACGAATTATTGTTTTCTGAATACCAAGCCCTTGGCACCATCGAAGGAGCCATCGGCCAAAAAGCCGAACAGGTATTTTGCCAATTACCCAAAGACCAACAAGCTGAACTTGCCGCAGTACTTTCTAAGCTGATCACTTTAAGCCCAGATGGCGAAACACTTACTAGCCGTGCAGCACATTGGAGCGAATTAACCAGCCCTGCCGCGACCAAGCTTGTTCAGGCTATGGTCGACAGCCGCTTGTTTGTATCACACCTTAAAAATGAGCAAGCCTGCTTTAGCCTTGCCCACGAAGCGCTGCTGCGCCATTGGCAACGCGCCATAGATTGGGTGCAAGAGCATCAACAAAGCTTAGCAATTCAAAGCCGTGTGCAACTTGCCACCGAGCGATGGCTGCTAGAACATAAACACAGCGACTTTTTATTAGCCCAAGGCAAACCGCTGCAAGAAGCACAAACCCTAGTTAAAAACCCTATGTTTAGCTTATCGAGCGACGAACAAGCGTTAATCAAAGCTTCTAACAACAAAGCCAAACGTAAAAAACGCGTGTTACAAATAACAGCGGCTGCACTTGTGTGCTTAACCTTTATTGCCACATTTATGAGCGTGCGCAGCTATCACGCCGAACAAATAGCAAAACAAAAACGCCAAGAAGCGGAGAGTTTATTGGGTTTTATGGTTGGTGAATTTGCCGACAAACTCAGAAGCGTAAGGCGTATGGATTTACTGGATGGTATTAGCAACAAAGCCCTTGAGTATTTTACCAATCAAGACGAGGAAGTTGCCTCGTTGTTTGACTTTAGCGATAAACAAGCCCAGTTTAATAACCGTTTTCAATACGCTCAAACCTTAGAGGCCATGGGTGAAGTGGCCTACTCTCGCGGCAAAACCGACGAAGCCTTCACCGCCTTTGAAAATGCGCGAACGCGCCTAGAATCATTACTAAAAATTCAACCCAATAACCTAGATGTTTTAATGCTCGCAGGGGTCAATGCCTTTTGGCTTGGTAATTTAACTTATGAGCAAAGTAATTATTTAGCGACTGAGCCAATGTTCAAACGTTACTTGGCTTACAGTGAAAAAATGTATCAGCTTGCCCCTAATGACTTTAATTCAATTATGGAGCTATCTTACTCACACAATTCACTTGGCTCGCTGTATTTAAAGCAGTTTAATTACGCGCTCGCAAAGCAGAGCTTTACTGAATCTTTAAAACTTAAAAACCAAGCCCTTGAGCTTAAACCTAATAACAAAAATTTATTACGCGATAAGACAGATACTATCAGCTGGATTGCAACCACAGAAGAAAGCCAAGGGAATCTAAACGCTGCACTCGAACTACTTGAACAAGCTTCTCAACAGCTAATCAACATGCTTGAAACGTCACCGAATGATGCAAGCATATATAATTATTTAGCAAACACTTATATGCAGCAAAGCTTTTTATTGAGCTACTTCCCAAATAAGAAAGCGGCATTTTTAAAAGCAGAAAAAGCAACCAATGCGATTAATCAAGCAAGAATACAAGATCCAAAAAATCAAAAGTTTCAACGCACCTTTTATAGATCACTTGCATACCAATTAATGCTGTTAGATAAAAGCAAAAAAAGTGAAAGAGTAAAAGATGTTTTGAGTTACATTAATAACCAAGGGTTTTCAGATACAACCTCAATAAATATTCAAATTGGGGTGATTCATTATTATATCAATCGAAACCTTTTAAGAGAAGCCGAAGACCTTTTGTTAAAGTTAGAAAGCAACTCAGACTTTATAGAGAGAATTTCTGACACTAGCAAAATAGAAAACCTCGCTGCTCTGATAAAGGTTAATTTAATTAAAGCAAAGCTTGCTGAAGACAAGATAGCAAGACAACAAGCATGCCAAGAAGCTATTAATGCAATTGAAGAAAATAATAACGGCGATAAAAGTATAAAAAGAACTTACCCACTTATTAAAGCCTACACCTGTTTAAACAAGGAAAGTGAGGTAGGTACAATTAAAAGTAAACTAATAGAGTTAGGTATTACTAACTTTGATCTATAAAAAACAACTAGAAGGTAATAACAATGAGCGAAAGTCAAACTTACAATTTTTCAGTGAATATTAAACTTAACACTGAAAATGAAGCTTTATTCACATACTTCCAAGACGGTCAGCAAGTTTCTGGTGGCGGCACTGTGAATGAAAGAAACAGCCTAGGTATTTATACACTTGATGATGCAACAGTGGATGCTGGCTTTCAATTTACAGGTGCTAAATTTGCAAACCTTGAAGGTGATTGCGAGCAAGACTTTAGCTTTAAAGTCACTAACAATGGTCAAACAATTGAGATTGCCGATTCAGATGAAAATAGCGGTACTGCGTGTATGATTTTCATCGTAGAGTGCAATGGCACAAGCTATGAAAGTGCAGATCCACAAGTTGAGAACGAAAAAGAAAACTAAAAGCCTCTCGTGAAAAGCTCCTTTTTAGGAGCTTTTTTACATTATAAAACAACAAATTAAAACCAGAAGATTACCGGAAGGTTAATTTGCACTTTTTTAAGTAACTTTATAGACACCAAAATCGTTTGCATCGGCAAAAAGGAAACGAACGTGTCTACTAATAAAAATGAACAACCAAGCACTGCAAAACCAGAAGCGAAAAACGCACTACCGCAGTCTATCAATTCAGAGCAACTTGCGCTGATTGCCCAAATGTTTCAGAACATTCCTGAGGGAGTGTTTATCATTAATGGCCAAGGCACGTTTGAATTTGCAAACCCGATGGCAGCACAGCTTTTAGGTGACAACCAAGAAGCGTTAATCGGGCAAAACATTTTACATTACCTACACGACACCGACCGTGATAAATACATGTATACTCTACTCAGTTGGTTAGACCATAAAGACTCGCCGATAAGTCTTGGGCCAAACGAAGTTAAAATAAACCGTGCCGACAGTAAAACCCTTGAGGCGGATTTATGTATATCGAGCCTGCCAAAAAACATTGCTGTTGCAGAAAATTTATTTATTTGTGTATTACATGATTTATCATCACACAAAGAACAATATAACCGCTTAATTAAACAGGCTACCACTGACCACTTAACCGGCCTTGCAAATAGATTAACTCTTGAGGAATCATTAAAAGAGCATTGGCAAGAAAGCGTACAAACCAACCAAGCCATTAGCACTATATTAATCGACATTGATTACTTTAAATTATTTAACGACCGATTTGGTCATGTAAAAGGCGATAAATGCTTACAAAAAGTAGCCAGTATAATCGCAGAATCACTCCCTTCTCGCGATTGTTTAGCAGCGCGTTATGGCGGTGAAGAATTTGCTATTATATTACCCCGTTGTCAAAAAGACACAGCCGCCGCTATTGCTAAACATATTCAAATAAAAATAAATAACATGCCATTTACTGACATAGGATTACCGAGTGATTTAAGAATAAGTGTAAGCCAAGGAATTGCTTGCGAGTTCAATAATCAATATCGTACTTCAGAGGCATTAATTTGTGCAGCAGATACTGCTTTATACCGAGCAAAAACAGAGGGCAGAAATAAAATAAGCATTAGCGCGTAAACATAACAGTAACAATAAAAACATAAATTCAACAACAATCATAAGTAACACATATACTATATTTTAATGTTATTTGTTTGTTCCCGTTTCGTATTATAGACTAAATTCAGTTAGATAAGTCAGATGGGAACAATAATGACATTATTCAAAAAATTACCTTTGCAACTTGCAATCGCAAGTACGTTAGCTGCATCAGCGACTGCAATCGCTGCTGAGCAAAATACAGAAGATACAGCAAAAGATATTGAGGTTATCTCTGTTACAGGTACACGTAGGAGTTTACGTAGCCTTTCTGAAAGTACAGTGCCAGTTGATCTACTAACAAGCCGCGACTTAGCAAGTACTGGTCAGCTTGAAATTAGCCAAGTACTTGCTTCACAGTTACCAAGTTTTAATTACCCTAGCGCCACTCTTGCCGATGGTACTGATCATGCAAAACCAGCCGTTTTACGTGGCCTTGCTCCTGATCACACTCTGGTATTAGTAAACGGTAAACGTCGCCATGCAGGTGCACTATTAAACTTAGGTGGCACAGTGGGTCGTGGCTCGACGGCCGTTGATTTAAACAATATTCCTACTTCAGCTATTAAGCGCGTTGAGATTCTTCGCGATGGTGCTGCAGCACAATATGGCTCTGATGCCATTGCTGGCGTGATCAATATTGTACTAAAAGACGCTGATGAGGGCGGTAGCGTTAGCTACACTTACGGTGAATACGACACGCAAATGGCTGGCTCGCCGCAACTACTAAGCACAAGTGCTGATAACGATGGTAACTTGAGCTTTGCAAAAGGCAGTGATCGTAAATTAAACGATGGTATATCACGAACAGCAAGTGCGAATGCCGGTTTTGCTTTAGGTGATAGCGGCTTTATAAACATCTCTATTGAATCTCGCAATAACGAGCCAACAAACCGCTCGGGAATTGATCAACGCGAGCAATACAGTCGTGATGAAAATGGCAACCTAGACTCACGTGAATTTGATTTCGACCGTTACAATCATCGTTTTGGTAAAGCCGATATCGAAGACTATGCACTTTTTTATAATCTAGGTTACGAGTTTGATAACTCACTATCACTTTACTCGTTTGCTAGTTACTCAAACCGTAAAGGTAATTCGGCAGGCTTTTATCGCCGTGCCAAAGACTCTCGTAACTTAACCGAAGTATACCCTAACGGCTTCTTACCTGAAATAGATACGGATGTTGATGACTATTCATTTGCGATCGGTGTTAACGGCGAAACCAATGACTGGGCATGGGATGTAAGTACCAATTATGGTCGCAACGATTTCGGCTTAGGGGTCAGTAATAGCTTAAATACGTCGATGGGTGTTAGCAGCCCAACTGAATTTGATAACGGCGCCCTTGTTTATGAGCAATACTTAATTAACATGGATGCCAGCAATACTCTTGACCTTGGCTTACCTGATGATGTGTTTGTTACCGTGGGCGCTGAGTATCGTCACGAAAATTATCAAATCAAAGCAGGTGAAGAGGCTTCATACATCACCGTATTGGATGACGATGGCAACCCTGTTGCTGCTGGTGGCGCACAAGTGTTAGCTGGTTTCTCTCCAGAAAGTGCAACTGACGAAAGCCGCCATAACATTGCGGTATTTGCTGAGTTTGATACTTACCTAACAACAGATTGGAATCTAGTGTTGGCTGGTCGTTTTGAAGATTACAGCGATTTTGGCAGCACTTTTACCTCTAAACTAGCTACGCGCTACAGCATTAACGAGTCATTGTCGTTACGCGGTGCAATTAGCACAGGTTTTAGAGCGCCTTCACTTGCACAAACTTCTTATAAATCAGTAAGTACTGTATTTGAAAACGGTATTCCAAGTGAGGTCGGTTTATTCCCAGTTGATGAACCTGCAGCCCAAGCTCTAGGGGCACGCAAACTTGATGCTGAAGAATCAGTTAATATGACGGCGGGTTTTATCTTTACGCAAGGCGGTTTTAGCCTGACGCTTGACGCATATCGCATTGAAATTGACGACCGTATCGTATTGTCTGAAAACTTAAGTGGTCCCGAAGTTGAAGCGATTCTAGCTGCAGCTGGTGAACAAAACACTCAAAGCGTTCGATATTTTACAAACGCTATTGATTCACGTACGCAAGGTGTTGATATTGTAGCTACCTACTCATTAGGTTTAGAAAACTATGGTGATTTACGCTTAAGTGCTGCGGTTAACTTTAACGACACAGAAGTCACACACGTTAAAGAAAACCCAGCAGAGCTAGAAGCACTAGGTGATAACTATCAATACTTCGCACGTCGTGAAATCACTCGCTTTGAAGAAGGCACTCCTGCTGATAAGTGGAACCTATCTGCAACATGGGATTATGAAAACTTTCAGACCACATTACGTGCAACCCGTTATGGCGAAGTCGTTGACACTTCAAGTACGCCTGAAGGTGATGAAATTATTGATGCTAAATGGATCACTGACTTAGAGGTAGCTTATCGTCCCGATGAGCAGTGGAAATTTGCATTAGGCGCTAATAACCTATTTGATCAGTACCCTCAAGATACTGTAAGCAATATAGGTTATAGTGATTTCAATCAAATTTTTACCTACAGTGCATTTACGCCATACAGTTTAGATGGTCGTTTTGTTTACGGTAACATCACTTATAGCTTTTAAAAAATAGGGCGTGAAAGCAGTAATTGCTAACACGCCCTAACCTACAATGATGGGTTGCTTAATTAATCTGAATAGTGTGGTAGGCCAATAAAGTGCCATCACTATTTTGTGCTGTATTTAAAATAAACTGCTCATAATCACTACCAAACACGTTATCGTTGCTAGCAAGGGTTGTATCTTGTTCACCACGTGATTTGTAATCGCTATGAGTGGTACAAATTTCTTTTGCAAACGCATCTGTAAAACAAAACTGACTAATTACATAGTCGTTATTGTTGTTCGACACTTTAAAATGAATATGAATAGTTCGCCCCGAATACCAACCTGGAAAATGCGTTTTAAAGTTCACACGACCACTACTATCTGTGATCAATGAACCTCGGTACCAGGTGCTTGCCTCAGCTTCGGTATCGCCATCAGTACAGAAATCACCCGCAAAACGTGAGCTATCAGAACTACTACTTGTATCACCCGAGTAAATACCGCGGGTATCACAGTGCCAAACCGATATTTCGTAATTTGCTAATGGGTTACAGTCACTATCAATTAACTGTAAACAAAGCATCATAGGCAAACCAGTTAAGCCATCCGAAATATCTTCGTCTGAATCAGCTTGGAAGTAACAGGGGCCTTCTGTTGTTGCTTTAGTTAGTGCTAACACACATGCGGTGGATGTTTCAAAAATACTGTCATCCGGAAAGTCATCAGTAATAAGCGCTGTTGTGCCCGATACATATTCACTGTCGTTCGTGGTTGTTGTATCGCCTGTATCAGTGCTGGTGCCTGTGCCCGTTGATGTGTCGGTGCCTGAGGTTGTGTCCGTTGACGATATTGTGTCTGAGTTACAGCCTAAAAATGCCAACATAGGCACAGTAGCAAGAGAAACCCCTAATGTTTTTAGCATTTTTCTACGAGTATAAAGTTCAGGTTTTAAAGTCACCTTGTGCCCCTTCGTTAACTTGAATAATTAGCGTCGAGTATAAAGAACAAATGTAGAGACTTTGTGTAGAAAAAGTGGTGCTTTTATAGAGTGATTAGGATGCACATGCCAAAAAATAGACATTTATAGTATATTCAATTTTGGCTATTACATTTTACTATTATACCTATGAAGTTAATTCACAAACTCTTAATTACGAATCTTATTATTACGTTGCTGCTGGTACTGACCATGTTTGGTCTTAATGCAATAACTAATAAGCGTATGCTCAATAGTGTATTTGAGGATATAGACAACGAAGCATTTAACCTTATAGCCACTGAAATTAGCCAGCAGTACCAGCAAACGGGTTCGATTGGTATGTTTATCGACTCTAAAGCTCTGTGGTATGAGCTAATTAACCGCAATTTTCACTCAAGCCGTTTATTGTTTTCGCCGAACAGACCAAAACCAAGAGAGCCCAGACCTTTTTCACTAGAAGGCCCCCCTCAAAAGCACATGCAAAATGAGGGAATGCCACCACCTCGCAATAAACCGATGGCTGATGACTTTATGCCTTTTGAAAAACGCCTCAGCTTGCTTGATGCAAAAGGCAAAATATTGATTGCAGGCAATACCGATACTGAGGTCGTGAACGAGCAAGAAATCACTCACAATGGTGCCGTTGTTGCAGTGCTGCAGTTGCATGCTAACGGTAACCATGTCAGCGCGCTTACTCAGCATTACCTTAATACACAAATTAATATCAGTTTGTGGACAGCGGGGATTGGTTTATTAATTGCTTTATTGTTTAGTTACTTACTCGCACGTCATTTTACTAATCCTATTTCACAACTAAAAGAAGGTGCAAAAGCCCTTGCTGAGCGCGAGTTTGAGACCAAAATTACAGTAAATAGTAGCGATGAATTCGCCACCTTAGCGGAAGATTTCAACCGTATTGCCACAGAGCTTAGGCGTTTTGAATCGCAGCAAAGTCAATGGATTATGGATATTTCTCATGAACTGCGTACGCCTTTAACTATTTTAGAGGGCGAACTTGAAGCAATTAACGATGGCATTATCGAACCCAACCAAAAAGCGATAAGTTCACTACAAGAAGAAGTGGCGCTGTTAAGTCGACTTGTGAACGACTTACATAAAGTCAGCACACTTGACAGATACAGCTTCAACTACCAGATGGAAGAGATTGATTTTAATACCTTAGTAACTTTACAAGCGCATAAATATGCCTTTAAATTTCAATCAAAAAACATCACCCTCAATGCAACCTTATCTGAGCAACCCGTAATAATTTTGGCTGATCAGAATCGTATTACACAAGTACTACAAAACATTTTAGAAAATAATTTACGCTATACCGATGAACAGCAAAAAGTCTGGTTAGATTTAACCGTGTCTAAGCATCATGTATTTTTGTCGATAGAAGATTCTGGCCCCGGTGTCCCCGATGAAGCCCTTGAAAAACTGTTTGATCGTTTATATCGCACCGATAGCTCTCGCAACAGAAAAACCGGCGGTTTTGGCCTAGGTTTGGCGATTTGCCAAACAATTGTTGAAGCCCACCAAGGAAAAATAAATGCAACTAAAAGCCGGTTAGGCGGTCTGTGTATAACGTTAAAACTCCCGCTTGCAGAGGCGTAATAATATGTCAGAAACCATAGCAAAACAGCATATTCTCGTTATTGAAGACGAAGTTAAAATTGCCGAACTAATAGAAAAGTATTTATATCTGGAAGGGTTTAAAACAAGCTTAATTCACGATGGCACCTGCGCACTTGATGCTGTTAATGAGCTAAACCCTGACCTAATTATTCTCGATATCATGTTGCCAGGCACTAACGGCATCGAGCTGTGTAGCAAGATAAGACAATACAGTGATGTGCCTATTATTATGCTTACGGCACGGGTTGAAGAAATTGACCACTTAATTGGTTTTGATGTCGGTGCCGATGACTATGTTACTAAACCATTTAAACCAAAAGAGTTAATGGCACGTGTAAAGGCTATTTTAAAGCGCCGCCGTATGCCAACTACCGCACCAAATACGCTCAAAGCGGGCAATATTATTGTTGATCCGAGCGAATACAAAGTACTGGTAAATAATGCAGAGCTAAAACTAACAATTAATGAATTTAGCTTATTAAAAATATTAATTGCCTCACCCAATAAGGTTTTTTCACGCCAAGATTTACTAACCATGACCCAAGGGAAGTACTTTGAAAGCTACGAGCGTAGTATTGATTCACACATTAAAAACTTGCGTAAAAAGCTGACACAAGCCGACCCTAATAGTCATTACATTGAGTCAATTTATGGTGTGGGATATAAATTTAAAACTTAAACAACCTTTTTCATACTTGCGACGACTAACTAAATAACATAACCCTGTAGGATATCATTATGAATTTAGTACGCATCAGCGCAAGCGCACTCTTAATTGCTGCCACTACCGCTTGTATCGGCCTCTCTAATGCCAGTACAGCGAACGACCAAGGTGATTATCGCGTTATCACTTTTAAAGACTGTAAAAAGGTGAGCGAAATTACCCTCAATAACGAACAGATTGCTGCATACCTAGAGCTTAAACATGAGCAAGTAAAATTAGAAGCGCTAGAGCAACCAATTAGCAACATAGAACAACAAGTGACTGAGTACTCTGAGCAAATAAAAGCGATCGCCGAAAAAGCTGTTATTGAAGACGAGAATCACCTGCGAATTAATAAAAGCTTATTAAAAGAGCAAGATAAGTTGGCTACAGAGCTCAATAAACTGATGGCTGCTCATGATGCCGATTTTAAAGCGCTAGAGCAGCAAGCAAAGTTAATTGAACATGCCGCTAAGCAGTTTGATAAAACTATGAAACCTTTGATGGAGCAAGGCGATTCAACCCATCTACAAATTTTAGCGCCGGGTGAAGATGAAAAATCTGGGTGTTTTTACACTATCTAAAGCACATTACTAAGATGTGCATAAAGTTTCGCATGTGATTGACGAATGTCTTCTTTATGCACTTGTTTAAACCACTTTAAAGCCTGTGCTGGCTTGCCAGCTTGCCAATTGATTTCAGCAAGGCGTAATTTATAAATAGCAACTGCGTTGCGATCTGAGTCCGTGTCCATGAATTTGAGTGACTGCACATAAACATGATCAGCTTTCACATAATCAGCAAGAAGTTGATGAGTACGGGCTAAGTTACCTAATGCTACAGAAATCTTACGATTATGATTAGTTTTTAAAATCCAATCAGCTGCAATTTGTCGGTTTACAAGTGCACCATCTATATCCCCTAATGAATGAAAAACATTCGCTTTATTCGACGCTAATTCAAAATGAAAAATGGGGTCTTTGCTTTTGCCAAAACGGCGCTCTGCCCTATCAAGAATTTGCAACGCTGTTTCTTTATTACCAAACACAAATTGCAAATTGGCCAGCTCGACCATACGCATCGGATTACCAAACGAATCAAAAATAGCTTGTAGCTTTTCAAACGCTTTCGTCGCATATTTATGACCAGTTTCTGAGTCACCTAAATAGTGTGTTGATTTTGCGTAATAAAAGTAAACTTGTACTTGAAAGACGACTGGCAATTCTTCACTTGTAATAAAAGGCTCAGCGCGATCCTTTAAAGTTTGAAATTCCATTTTGTCGTAGAAGTAATCTAACTGATACGATTTAATCTCATACCAACGCGCAGAGCCAATCTCGCTGCTGGCAAGCTGCTGATTAATGTAATCTAGGCAACTAATTTGCGATTGCCGCTCACAAAACATCTCATGATCACTAAAGTTTTCAGAGGCTGAGGCATTAAAACTAGATAACCCCAGCAATAACATGGCTAACTTTTTCTTCATCCACAATTATCTCAGTGATAACACCTTCAGAAAGCTAACAAAGTTTAATGCTTTATAACAGTATTTTTTAACTAAATTAATAAATGTAACCAACAATAGTTCTAATCCAGTATCTTAATAGAGACGCTAAATAATGAATAAATTCGAATAGTCACTTGTATAAGTTAGAACAATTCAACTTGGACCTTTGATGGCAAAGCAAAACGTCGTGATATTGGAATTGTAGGTAATTGCAACCAATACCCGTAAAGAAACAGCATAATCGAAATGAAGCTGGCTAATTATCTTAGCCAGCGCATTAACCACTTAAAGTAAAAGAAGACTACCCAGGCCAAGGAAAGTGACAAAACCAACAATATCGGTGACTGTGGTAAGGATCACAGAACCTGAAAGGGCTGGATCAATTTTAAGCTTATCTAAAATCGATGGGATCACCACCCCTGATAACGACGCGGCAACTAAGTTAAGTAAAATAGCGATAGTGATTGTTAAACTTAACATACCATCGTTGAACCAAAAATAAGTGAGTACACCAATCACAAAGGCCCAAACACAGCCGTTTAATGCCCCTACTCTTAGCTCTTTCTTTAACAGTGCTTTGCGGTTGGAGTCGGTAACCTGACCAAGAGCTAGACCGCGTACAATAACCGTTAACGTCTGACTACCTGCAATCCCACCCATAGAGGCAACAACTGGCATCAGTACCGCCAGCGCAACCACTTGCTCTATGGTTGCGCCAAACAAACCAATAAACCAAGATGCTAGAAATGCCGTTGCTAGGTTTATACCAAGCCAAATACCGCGGTTTTTTGCCGACTTAGTGACACTTGAGAACAGATCCTCGTCTTCACGAAGACCACCGGCTTTTGCAGCGGCTTCGTCGGTCACTTCTTGACGCAATTCATAAGCAGATGACACTGACAATCGGCCTAATAATTTGTTATCGGCATTCACAACAGGCATCGCCATTTGCTCACTGTGAATAACCACTTCAGCAGCTTCGTATAAGTCGTCATCAGCATGTAAAGCCGATACATCAAGGTTCGCGTAATCAAGCAGGCTGTCGTTATCATTAGCTTTGAATAATGCATTAATTGCCACTTCACCAATAAGTGTACCCTTACGGCTAACCAAATAAATCACCTCAGTGTATTGCGGTAAGCCTTTTTGAAAAATTTTACGCGCGCCAGCCACGGTGAGTTTTTCTGATACTTTTAGCGCATCAAAATCGAGCCAGTGACCTAACTGCTCTGGGTTATATTGCTGTGCAAGGTCGTACTGCTTTGTTTGAACTTCATCAAGTTGTTTACGTGCATAATCAACAAAGCGCTCAGGAATAATTTCTTCGAGTTCAAGTAATTCTTCTACGCTCACTTCGTCAAGTAGCTTAAAACCTTCAGCTTCATCTAAGCTTTGCAATAACCAGCGACAGCTATCACCGCCTAAGTTAATGAAGATTTCATGTTGCGTGTCTTCATCGAGTAATTGCCAAATCTCTAGACGTTGTTCTTTAGGTAGCGCTTCAAACAATAACGATAAATGTTCTGTAGAAAGCTTTTCTTTAGCATCAGTAAGTAACTTATTTTTGCGTGTTGTGGTGTCACACTGAAGCAAGTCATCAATTAACTGGGGAAGTTGGTCAACAGGATACTCAATCATTTGAGACCTCGGTTAATTACATCAATAACAATAGTCTAACGCAGCTCGGGAAAAATAACTGCTATGAATTAGCTTTAATTTTCAATGATGCGATTATTCTCAGATGGAAAGCATAGTTTCTACCTAAGCTTTCAAGTCTGAGTCACTACAATTGCATAAAAATGCACAAATAAACGCTATTAAGATCTATTATCATTCGCATTATAATGATAACATTCCCTCCCTTTTGAAATTACCAATAATAAATGCGGGTATAAACATGACTAATAGAATAAAGTATTTACCACTTGTGATTGCATTTGCACTCACTGGCTGTGGCGGTTCAGATAGTAATAATGCACCTGAGTTCACCAGCAACTCAGCGTTCACTCTAGATGAAGATACATCTATTACAGGTCAAGTTGTGGCAACAGGTGATAATGCTGTTAGCTATACCCTCGGCTCTGCAGCAAGTAACGGGATATTTGCTTTAAATGCTGATGGTAGTTTTAGCTATACCCCAAAAGAAGATTTTGCAGGCCAAGACACAGTAACCGTTACCGCCACTGATGGCAGCTTAAGTACTGATGCAGTACTTACTTTTACGGTTAATAACGTTAACGATGCACCAACACTGGCGAGCCAATCAATCACGGTAACCACCTCAACGACAACTGAAGGCACATTAGTATTTAATGATGTTGACGGTGACACAGTGACTGTTTCTTTAGTAACGGCCCCTGCCAACGGCACCCTTACTCTAGATGAACAAACGGGTGAATTTCTATTCACAGCTGATACGTTGTCAGAAATTAACGACAGTTTTGTTATCGAATTTACCGATGGCATTATTAGCTCGCCTATCAGCGCAACCATTGAATTAAAACCGTCCTATGTGACTAACGAAGATAAACTTAATTACTACTACAGCTCAAATAACTCTCATTTAAAACAAGCACAAGCGATTAGTGACAATATCAATGATGATGTTTACATGGACGAAGTAAACACACAATTAGCTATTGGTTATCTTATTGCAGGCTTTGCTGAGAAAGCAGACGAACACTTCAACAAAATTTCAGCAATAGACACAAAAGCAAAAGCCTATTTAGATGCAGCTAAATCTCTTGATTTAGTAAGTTTAAGCGAGAGGGCTTTAACGTTTAGACAAGATGCTGCAACTCTTTACAATCAGTACCTTGCTGAAAAAGGCCTAGATAACATCAGCAGCTCAGATCCGGGGTTTTATCTGACTCTAACCAATCAATACAACGCAGCTGGCCAAACCGAATACGCTCAAGCCATGTTAGACACACTTAAACTTTATGCAAATGAGGTTTATACAGAAGAATATAATGCGACTTATATTAGATTTATATCTGCAATCAAAAAAACCGTTGAATCTTCTAAAGATCAATACGCAGCGACTCACACAGAAACAGTAAGAAATGAAGGAGTAAAAGTCACCCAAGCCATGGCCGAGTTAAGTGAAAAAATCGGTTATTTTACTCAAAAATCAGGTGAATACAAAGGCCAACCAACTGAGCGTATGAGAGTGCTTTACATTGCATGGGCTGCTCAATCTTTTATACAGCTCAATGAAGTTGATTTGGCAAAATATTATACGAACTTAGCGCTTTCATATTATGGTGTTGTTGGATTCGATAATACATATAGCTTTACTGCAAGCCCATATGCAGAAGCAACTTTAGCGACATACACCTATCCATTAGAAGTGTTAACAGCAAATATTAAAGCTTTATATGATGTAGAGCTTTCAAATAACCCAGCCTTTGCTTTACTTACAGATCAAGATGACAAAGATGATGCTATTGAATTTTCTTTTGCTTATGAAGTAGCTAACAAACTACAAGCGGGTATCTCCATAGAGGATGCGGTGCAAAACGCTAAAGAATACTTTATGAGTGGCGAAACACCTAATGCAAAAAGTTTCTATCAAACACTTATAACTTCATCAGGCCAACCAGGTGCTGCTGATATTCTTCGAGTTCGAGGTGAAAATGAACTTGGCCTAATTCTGACGGATTACGCCGCAAACATCCTATTTTCTGAAGAGTATGTGTTAAATGAAACTAACGCATATTATGTCACCGGAATATTCGGTTGTGGCGGCCTTGTCGACTTTACCCTTAGTTTAGGTGGGGAAGAACAAGCAAATATTTTTGCACAACGCTGTGCTGAGGTTATAGATTCTTACTTTATAGAAAATAACACTAACTTTAGTACTTCCTCTGCTGCTTATGCTTTAAATCAGCAGTTAGCTATTTTTGGATTTGTATCTCAGAATGACTCGGTAGCCATCACCGCAGAAAGACTTAACACTCAAATTAACTTAATTGAAGAAAAACAAACACAAATAGAATGGCGATTGAGTTCACTCGGATACCTTGTGCAAGCTGGGCTAATTGATATGGCGTTAAATTGGTTAGATATCAGTTTAACCACACTGCAATCAGAACAATCAAACCTTGATATTAATGACTATAAAACTCTACTTGATAAAGTACTTTACGCGACACTTAGTACTAGCGAAACAAGTGGTGGACTATTCAAAAGCTATTCTCTCACCTCATCATTAGCTAGATTCCAAGTAAATAACGAGCAGTATGCTTCAGCTTATGCTGAAACAATTGAAATGTTAAAGCCATTCGTAGCCAATGCAAATACGTTTGTACTCTTACAAACCGATAAAGTTATTCAAAGTAACCTTGAAACATTGCTTACTTTTCAGGCCCGACTTGGCAATGATGCCGCAGTAAAAGAATTAATCGATCACTCAGTCAATGCAGAAGCAGATAAGCTATCACTTACAGCCCTTTATGCTAACTTAGTAGCTAAAAAAGATGACTTCCCTGCATCTTCGATCGCAAGTATCGATACAGACCACGATGGCAAACCTAACTTCTTCCTATCCAGCGCATCAGAGCAAGCAATTGCTGAGTCGGGCTTAATTGCTGATAACGATGCCGACAATGATGGTATTGAAGATAGTATCGATGTGACTCCTTTAGGAGAATAACACCATCACAATAATGCGAGGTCGCCTTGCCTCGCATTATTATTCAATAACATTAAGAAAAAAATTTTATATTCAATAGAAAGTCAAACTTTAAAACACATCCGAAATCTCTTCGTATGTTTAGCATTGTAATTTTTCATCATTTACTTTTATGTGTAATGCGCAATAAAAGCAGCATTTAAAAAATGCAATGAAGCCTTACAAGTCATTTGACTGTTCCTATTTTAATCTAATCACTAGTATTTCAGGAGTTTTACCATGCAAATGCGCTACTTATCAGCGTGTTTGATGCTTTTACTTAATGCCCCTATACACGCTAATGAAGTAAAGCAACAAGCAACAAATCCTCAATGTAATGATAAGAACAATAAGCAATGCTCAGATCAAGAGGTAGAGCGCATTACCATTAAAGGGCAATACATAGGGATTGAAGTACCTGAAGTAATTGGTCGCGCCTATTTAGATAGAAACTTTATTGAAGCAACTCCAAAAGGTAATGGTGATATCAACGAATTGATTGCCTTACTGCCGGGCGTGCAATTAAGTGAAGACTACTACTCGATTGATAACCTTGCGGAAATTAGTGCCCCTGAAATTAGTATTTCGGGTGCAAAGCCTTGGCAAACAGGCTTTATGATTGATGGCATGAACTATAACAATCGTCTTGATCCTGCCAGTGCGAGCCGCATTGGCGCCTCTGAAAATGAGGTGTCAGGCGGTGTGCAAAGCATGAATATTAACAGTCAAATCGTAGAGTCAATTACTGTGTACGATCACAACATTCCAGCAGACTTTGGCGACTTTTCTGGTGGCGTGATTGATGCCGAAACGATATCTGCTTTCTCTAGAGAAACACGTGTAAGCTTAGGTATTCGTGGTAATCGCAGTGATTGGGGGGAGTACCATATAATCGATAATGATGAGCCAGATGACACCGCTGAGGGCAAAGACGCCCTTGAGCCACCAACCTATGAAAAAACCAATATCGATTTTTCAATTCAAAAAGAGTTGACTGACAAGCATGCCTTATTGCTAAGCGTAAGCTATTTAAAAAGTGATATCTCAGATGTTTCGCTTTCAGCACAAAAGGTCGAAAGTAGAGAAAACATCAATGCATTACTTAAATACAGCTATCGCGATGGCTGGGTTGATTCACTCGATTTAAGCGTTATGTATGCCCCTTATACTTCAGATTCATACTTGAAAGACGTGCTTAATAGTGACTACCAAGTCGAAGGAGGAAGCTTTGGTTTTACGGCTAATTTAGGTGAAGAAACACGCCTTGGTCACTTCAGCAGTAAGTTTAATATGAGCCAAAGTGATAATAATCGCACAGGGCCTGCGCATTTTTATACTTGGCTTCAAGCAAAAGGCAAAGAGTGGGGTCAATTAGCCGATCAGAGCCCTGATTCAACTCCTGTTTCAAGATACGGCGGTTATGGCAATCTTGATAACACGCAAACTAGCTTTAATTGGCGAAATTCCCTAACACTTGAGCGTAAAAGTTGGGGCAATACTGAGCACGCAATTCGCGTGGGCGCTGAACTCAACCATCAAAACTATGAGCGTACCCGCCAACAAAACTATTATAAGTATGACTCGCCAATTCAATACTCATCAACCAACGCACAACTAAACTGTAGTGGCTATACCCTTGATTGTGTTGAGCAAAATTTTTATGTTGATTTAGATACCCTTGCCGAGCAATTAGGTGGCAGTATCGATTTTAATAATCCAGAGCACTTACTTGCCTACTCGAATAACGTAGCGACAACAGCTCAGTATTTTAACTCACGTTTAGTCACACCCAGTGAACAAATAGACGTAAGCTTAAATAAAGTGGCACTATATGCCACCGATGTGATCACCTGGAAACAGTTTGATTTTCATTTAGGTGTTAGATACGACTACGATGATTTTTTCAAAAATCACAATATCGCGCCACGCTTATCAATGGGTTATGACGTATTTAACGATGGCAATACACTATTGACCGCGGGTTTAAACCGTTATTACGATGCGGGCCTACTCGGTTATAAAATTAAAGAGCAACAAAAGTTTGCTTATCGTGAGTATCGCCCTATTCAAAACGGTTATTTACAAGCTTGGCTTCCTTCTTCTTACACAGGTAACTTCCGCTATATCTATGACGACGTAAAAAGTCCTTACGATGATGAAATTGCCTTAGGTCTTCGTCACGCGACAGAAGATTTCGGTAACTTTGCATTAAAATATGTGCACCGTAACAAAAAAGAACAATTAGCGAGAAACGAAGAAACCAACCTAAAAAATGACGGTTTTAAATATATTACTATTTATAATAATGGTACAGGTGAAAGCGAGCGTTACTCGCTATCTTGGGATGCCAAATTTGGCGACCATTCAATATGGGCTAATGCATCTTATAGCCAAAACAGTGAAAGCAATAGCGACTACACTGCAACACCCGATAACACGCCTGTTGAAACACTGGTTTACTATGAGGGTGAGCTGATGAGCTTATCTGAGTTAGATACCCTTAAAGCGAATTTTGGTCGCCCTGTAACTGCTAACTTTGGTTGGAATGCCAACTGGACTGATACTTTTTCAACTGGTCTAACAGCAACCTACAGCGGTAGTTATACAACCGCTATTAAGTCTAGTAACGATCAAAGAATAGGCATTGGAAGTGAATGTGCTACGTGTGGTTCGACCGATATATATATATCCAAATATGAAGCTCATACCTTTGACGCTCGTATTATATTTGCCTTAAGTAGCCGTTGGGAGTATCAAGTTAGTCAATCTCAATCTCTTGAAGTTCGCCTTGATATCAGCAACTTATTTAATGCCAGAAGTCACGCTATTACAGAAGGAAATTCAGGTATTGAACCAGGTAGAATGTTTTGGTTAGGGGTATCTTATAACTATGAATAAATGGTTATTTCTCTTAACTTGCGGCATTTTTACAACGAGCGCCTTCACACAAGAGCAATCATTACGCAAGTTATACGCAAAGCCACAGCATGAGTGGCCTGCGATTATTAGCAGTAAAGATGTGCCAGCTGCACCGCTCAAACCTTTAAAAGCTAAACCGTTTAATCAAAGTGATGAGATCATCACATTAGGCGAAAAGCTATTTAACGATACCCGTTTGTCACGAGATAACACGGTAAGCTGCGCAAGCTGTCATGAGTCTCGTTTAGCATTCTCAGATAGGCGAAAACTAGCTGTCGGCATTGATGGCCAAGTGGGCACCCGAAATACCCAAGCCATTATTGGTGTTGACCATTGGCAAAGTTTCTTTTGGGATGGCAGGGCTAAAACTGCGACAGAGCAGGCATTAATGCCGATTGAAAACCCGATAGAAATGGGCACTTCCGTTGATCTTGTGCTTAACAAAGTAAACAGTGCTGAGGACTATAAAAGCCCAATATTCAATGCCTTTGGCAAAGAAGCACTAAACAAAGAACTATTGGCTCTTGCGCTTGTTGCCTTTGAACGTACCTTTGATATTCCAGAATCATTATTCACGCGCTTTATCGATAAAGCGCAAACGAGTCCTAGTGAAGCGGTTGCACTTTTAAACGATCAACAACTTGAAGGCTTGCATCTTTTTAGAACCAAAGCAAGGTGTATGACTTGCCATGAAGGTGCTTTACTCAGCGACAATGAATTTCATATTACGGGGCTGCATTTTTATGGTCGAAAACTTCAAGATTTAGGACGTTTTGATGCCACCCAAGACCCAGCTGATATAGGCAAGTTTAGAACCCCTTCTCTTTTAGCGTTACAACAAAGTACGCCTTGGATGCACCATGGTGGCTTTCAAAGTTTGCTGGGGATAGTCAACTTTTATAATGCAGGTGGAGCAAGGCCAAAACCGAGCAAAAAATTTAAAGATGATCCAAACTACCCACAAACAACAGAGTTACTGCATAAGTTAGCACTTAGTAAAGATGAAAAAAATGCGCTTATCGCATTTTTAGAAACCCTTTAACTGCACGCTCGCTCTTAGCGATAAGAGCGGGCTTTCTTACCCCTTCAATTGACTTGGCGTAAGCCCGGTCCAGCGTTTAAACGCTCGTCTGAAATTAGCAATATCATAAAATGATAAGCGCATGGCAACTTGCTCATTGCATTGCTCGCGCATGGCAAGTAGGTAAATCGCTTTGCGCTTACTTTGCTCATCATACAAGGTAGAAAAACGTACGCCATGAGCTTTTAATTTACGCTTGAAAGTTGCAGGGCTCATAGCAAATTGGCTGGCGACTTGGTCTAAATTTAACGCCGGATTTTGATAAATTAATCGGCTTACGGCTTCCACAAAAGTGCTATTTGCTGAATCTAATGCCGCTAGCTGCGAGTTAATTTGTGAGAACCGAAAACTACTAAACGCGGGGTTAGTAAGCCTAAGCGTGTGTTTATTTAATACCCAGCGGGTTATAGGCTTTTCAAAAGCAACTTTAAGGCCCAAATGCTGCTCGTATTCTTGGCTATGTCTGGCACGTTTATAGGCAAACTCAAACTGACAAGGTACTCGCTCACCCGCCACTTTTTTAAGAACTTGGTAAAACGCGGCGCTGTAAATTTCCATAACGTACTGGCTTATTTCATCATCCAAGCCCACAGCATTTTGCAGCACAATGTAGTACTGCTCGTTGTGTACATAACTGTAACTAAATAACAAAGGGGCTAGTTGCATGCGTAAATTGTGTAACTGCTTTAAAGCTTGGCCGATATGCGCTGCATGTAACACGCCTTGGGCGGCAACAGAGGTATCGTTTGCTAGTTGACTGCCTAATAAAAAGCCACTGTCGGCGGATTTCATCAACTGCTTAAACTGCGTCAATAAGCGTACTTGCTGCGAAATACTAAACTGATGCTGCACACTCATTAAGTCTTGCTCAAACACCCCTGTGCCTCTGAGTAACTTATGCAGTGCAATGCCGCGACTTAAGGCCAGCTCCACCAGCGTGGTGATCAGTCCCTGTGCGGTGAGGTATTTGTCATCTTGATTAAGATACGGCTTCACAATGGCTGACTCTTTGTTGTTTTTTTTGTTGTAACTTAGCGTGTAAACGCGAGCTTAAACTTTGTGGTGTATCGCCTTGCATACTGCCCACTAAGGCCGCTGTTACATCTTGAAACTTAGCGTGTTTTTCGCCTTCGACCTTAAATGCACAATGGCTCAGCGCCGAGGTAATTTGCGCCACCAGCTCTTTCGCTTGTACTGCGCTGGTGTTTGGCATTAGCACCATAAAGCAGTCTCCTGCATAGCGGCACACCACATCGCTAAGGCGACAATTCATCAATAAAAGCTCGCTTACTTCACCTAGTAAGCGGTCGCCTTCGATAAAGCCAAATTCAGCGTTAAAATCAGCAAAACCACGAATATCAATAGCGGCCAGTTGCAGAGGCTGTGGCTCACTTAATTGCTCTTTTAACACAGCTTGTAAGTAATCAGCCTTATACAGCCCGGTTATTGAGCATACTAATTCATGCTCACGATGCTGAGCTTCACGGCGTTTTAGTTGCCTGTTAAGCACGTATTGCTCTTGGTGCCACTGATACAGCCCAAGGCTTGTGAAAATCATGCCTATCGGCGCAGGCAATGATTCAATCCAAGTAAGCCATGTGTTTGTTGGTTGATGTAACCACTCATCAAATAAATCAAGGGAAGCTGAAAACATAAAAAGCCCAAGTCCAAGCACTAAAAAGCTAGTAACCTTGCCGGGCGGCCTCGAAATAAGTAGCGCAGCTATCCAAGTAAGGGTCATTAGCACAATGCCACCCTCGCCTAAAATATCTAACCAAGCAATATCAGCAAGAGGCTTTAATTCTCCTGCTTGTGCGCTTAGCAAAAACGCAATCACAAACAAAGCAATAACGGCATTGGTTAAAAATCGATGATGAGTAAAAGGGTTATATCGCATTCTCAGTACCTAACAATAATTCACGCTGCCATGCTAACTCGTTAGCGCTTAAAGCAGCAGGGTCATATTAGCTCAATGATGTGACAACAAAACGACAGTCATACCTTGTTAAACCCCTTCAGCACTGTATTTACCTTAAAAAGGTGGGGTTATTGCAGCTCAAAAGCACTTTTAAAACCCGCTAATCACTTGTTTTTACTGGTTGTTAGCGATTTTCTGTCACATTTGCGTCATTTAAACTGCGTACTTTGCTCATCAAACCAAGGACAACCAGGAGCAAACCCATGAAACAATTTAAAACGAAGGCGTTAGTAAGCGCCCTCGCCTTATGCCAATTTGCCGCTTACGCACAAGACGAACAAAGCAGCGATGAGAAAAAAGTAAAAGTATCTGAAGAGCTTGTTGTATATGGCGAAATCGGCTATCGCAACCGATCACAAGAGCTGGCACCGACGCTTGAATACTCACAAGAATACTTTCAACGTTTTGAACCGCTGACTGCCGGTGATGCATTAAAACGTGTACCGAGTGTGACGTTTTTATCGGATGTTTTAGAGTCTGATGGCGCGCGTATGCGTGGCTTAAGTCCAGCTTACACAAAGGTACTTATTAACGGTGAAGAAGTACCTGGTGCAGGCGCTGACCGCTCATTCTTTGTTGACCGTATTCCTGCTGAGCTAATTGAGCGTGTAGAAATTATTCGTGCTTCAAGTGCAAACCGCTCTGCCGATGCCATTGCCGGTACGCTAAACATTGTATTGCGTGACGGTTACAGCCTAGATGGTGGTTACTTGCGTGCAGGTGGCCTACGTTATGACGATGGCGAATTAAAAGAAAGCTTTGCAGGTGTTTACGGCACTGAGTTTGCTGGTGGCCGTTTACTACTTGGTGCGAACGTACAAGGCCGTTATAACCCAAAACAAAAATCAAGCCTACGCTATGGCGACAGCCCAGAGAATAACGCCAATTACAAAACCGAAGAATTCGATAACCGCGAAGATCAATCAGACACCCGTGACGGTGACGACACCTCGCTAAACGCCAGCTACGAAATAGCTTTTGATGACGGCAGCAAGTTTGATATCAGCGCGATTTGGGTTGATACCGACCGTACTGAAGATGAGCGTTCATTCGAATATGACGACCCAACAGCAATCAATAATTCAATTGTTGAAGGCGGTAACCTTGAGACCGACAACGCCAATGTATCTTTCATCGATCAAACCAACTACAACATCAACTCGGGTTATGAGTTACCCCTTTTTGGTGGCACCAGTAAATTTAAGCTTGGTTTTGCAAGCTTTGAAGAGTCTGTTTACGAGCAAGAAGTAGAAATCGATACCTCTGAGCTACCTATGGTGTTTGAGGAAGAAGAAGAAACCGTAGACCTTGATGACAAAGAATGGTCATTACAATGGCAACATAGCTTATTTGCAGGCGAGAACAAAACGATTCAATTCGGTGCCTTTGTACAAGGTAAAGAGCGCAATACTGCTGTTTATCAAGCCGAAGGTGAAAGCGAACAAAGCTTTACTAGCTGGGATCAGTTCAACAAAACACCACTGTCACTGGCAGGCTTTAATAACGAGTTTGAAGCAGCCGCTGGTGGTGTCAATAAACTCGAAGAAGACCGCCTAGATGTATTTGCATTAGTTAAGCACGAAGACCAAGACTTCTCATGGGAGTTAGGTGTGCGCTACGAAACAACTGATTCAACCATTACTGACAAAGTAGAAGGTGTAAGCGCTAAAAACGATTATGACTTCTTCTTACCATCGGCACATTTACGCTATAACGTCTCTGAAAATGGCCGTGTTAGTGCATCGGTTGCACGTAGCTTACGTCGTCCTGACTTTGATTACATCACCCCTGCTCTACTTGAAAAAGAGCTAGGCGATAACGACTTTTTAGGTAACCCAGACCTACAACCAGAATCATCGTGGGGTATGGACTTAGGCTATGAGTACCGCTTAGGTAAAAGCGGCGTCGTGGGTATTAATGTGTTCTATCGCGATGTCACTGACCTTATCGAAATAGCCAATACAGGCCAACAAGGCTCAGAAGGTGATGGTACTTACATTTTACAACCGCGTAACACCGGTGATGGCAACGTAAAAGGTATCGAGCTTGATTTGTCAACGCCGCTAAGCGCCATTAGCATGCCAAACACAGGGGTATTTTTTAACTACTCATGGCTTGATTCAGAAGTAGATGACACTTTCGGTAGCCGTAAATTCAACGACCAATCAGACTACGTGTTTAACGTTGGTTTTATTCAAGACCTACCTGATTTAGGCGCTTCGTTCGGTGCAACGTACCGTAAACAAGGTGATGCTTATGGTCGTATCGTGGGTGAAGAAGTAACCACACACTACGGCGCAGACCTAGAAGTATTCGTAGAAAAACGCTGGCAAGACGTCACGCTTCGTTTAGTGGGCTCAAACCTACTTGATGCAAGCAAAGACGAAACCTTTAACAAGTTCGACACGGTTGATGATCAAATCAACCGCGATTTTGACGAGTACGAACTGGAGTCTGAAGAAGCAGGCCCTGTTATTCAGTTAATGCTGCGCTACGCGTTTTAATACACATAAGAGTTATTAAGGCAGCGCATTGCTGCCTTGTTGTATATTTGGGGATCCCATGAATTTTAAAAAACCACTTAATCTTGTTGCCAGTGCAGTGATGCTAAGCACCCTAGCAGCGTGTAGCCAAACAACGGCAACTGAGGCACCAAGTAAAAACCAATTAACAGCCTTTGGCACAACTGAAAATATGCAAGGCTCACAAGCAGCAGCCCTTGCTGATGACGCTTGGCTATTAAGCTCACAAAGCCAAGGCCTACAACTTATTGATGTCACTGGTAAACAGCACGCATTACAAAAAGGTAACTTCGAAGCGCTATCTGTTAAGGCGATCGACAAAAACAGTTACCTTGTTGCCAGCATCGACAACGAAGCCGACCAAGCGGTGATTTTTAGCTTACAAAAAGCAGCTAAATGGCAGCTAACTGAAATTAGCCGTATCAGCCCACCAAAAGCAAAACCTGAGGCGGTGTGCTTATTTGCCAACCCGACCACTCAAGCCGTGTCGGCATTTGTGGCAGACGCTCGTGGTCTTATCCGCGAAACACTGGTGTTTGATATGGCAAACAAACGCGCGTTAAACCTTGAATTACGTGAGTTTGCTGGTGTAAGTGAAACATCAGGCTGCGCGGTTGATGATAACAGTAAAACTCTTTATTTAAGTGAAGGCGAGCTAGGCATTTGGCAAATTAACGCCGACGCTGAATCACGCGCCGATAAAAAGCCCCTTGCTATGATGTCGCCATTTGGCAGCTTAGCGCCTGAAGTTGGCGGATTAAGCACAACAGAAGATGGTAGCTTATGGTTCACCACTTCTGAAGATAACCAATTACATCGCTACAAAAATAGCACAAAGCGTTTTAGCAGCTGGCAATTTGCTGGTGAACTGGCGATTGAGTCTGCCGCAGTGCGCTTTAACAATAATCAAGCTGACATCGTGTTATACGATGATGAATCAGGTCATTATGTAAAAGGTCAAATAAATGGGCAGGCTAAACAACACACTAGCGCTAAAACAGCGGCTGTTACTTACATCAATGCACAAGCGCAAACCGATGCAGTACGTGCTTTTGGTGATGCCGCCGATGACCCTGCAATTTGGGTAAACCCTAATAATGCAGCTAAAAGCTTGATCTTAGGTACCGATAAACGCCGTGGCTTAATGGTGTATGACCTTGCAGGCAAAGAGCTACAAGCACTAGAAACAGGCCGTTTAAATAATGTTGATGTGCGCCAACATGCCAGTATCAACAACGCAACGAATACCTGGATTGCAGGTAGTAACCGTACTCATAACAGCATCAGTGTTTACAGCGTCGATACTCACAATCAGGTGCAACATTTTGCTGAGCTGCCAACGACTCTAAACGAAATTTACGGTATGTGTATGTACTCATCAAACACAGGCAACTATGTGTTTATGAATGACAAATCAGGCCTGTTTCAGCAATACAAACTAACAGGTGATAATGAGAGCGTATCAGCACAACTAGTGCGCGAGTTTAGTGTTCCAAGCCAACCAGAAGGTTGCAGTGCTGATGATAAAACCGCACAGCTATTTTTAGGTGAAGAAGACGAAGGTATTTGGTTTATTGGCGCTGAGCCAACAGCTGGAAATAAACCTGTAATGCTGCAAACCGTGAACGATCTGTTGGTTGATGATGTAGAAGGCATGGAAATCTACCACGCAAAAGATGCCCGTTATTTAGTGGTTTCTAGCCAAGGTGATTACAGCTATGTGCTTTATAAAATTATCGATGGCAATACCCCAAGCCTAGCGTTTGCGGGTAAATTTGCAATCAGCAATAACCTGGAGTTAGCAATAGATGGCGTATCAGAAACCGATGGCCTAACGGTCACACCGGCTGCACTACCGGGCTACCCTGAAGGGGTGCTAATTGTGCAAGATGGTTACAACCGTATGCCACAGGCACCGCAAAACTTTAAGATTATTGACTGGCGCGAGGTAAAAAAAGCTATTCAATAAGTTACTCTGTAGGGTGCTCGGTTTATCTGGGCACCTTTTTTATCTGAACATGTTTAATCAGTAAAATAGATAACTAAAACACCCAACTATTGCACCGTAAATTAGCATAGGCAAAAAGGTTTTCTTAAGCACGGGCCCTTCTTGATTATTCACTCCAACAATACTGGCTACAGCAATAATATTGCTAATGCAGATCATATTCCCCATCGCCGCCCCCGTTGATTGCAACGCAAGCACTAAGGTTTCTGACAAGCCCACTTGCTGTGCAATACCATATTGAATACCGCCAAAGGTAAGATTAGATACGGTTGCCGAACCTGAAAAGAAAGTGCCGAGTGCCCCCAAGTATGAGGCAAATAACACCCAGTGCTCACCGCTTAAATCTGCAAAGGTGCTCGCCATATAAAATATGGGCGCATTATGGCCGCCTTGCATTAAAACATTCACCATCACCAGCGCCCCGATCAAAGCAATACATGGCATAGCAATACGGCCTAAGGTGTCGGAGCACATTTGCTTTACTTGTGGCTTGCTCATTTTAAGTAACGGCACGCAGATCAGTACCACCAATACAAACGGGATCAAGGCTGGTACAAACAAGGTTTTATACGACCACCCCACTGAGGTGCCAAATATCTCATGTAAAGATAAGATCAGTGCTTTGCTTAATTCAAATTGTGCGAAGCTCAAATGAATACTCACCCAGAGCGTTTCGTCGTTAAGCAATGCTTTAATGCCCAACTGATGAATACGGGTTATCACCAGCACAACAATCAAAAGTAATAACGGGAACAATGCTAAAAATAGCGCTTTGGGTGTGAACTCAGCTTTGCCTTTCGTGTTTTGTGCATTTACAGCTGACTTATCTAACCCCACTCCTTTATTGGCTAAATAGATAGTGACTAATAGACCCACTGCGCCACCTATCAGTGATGGAAATTCATAGTTCCACTGGGCAAACAACCAATAAGGCAAAACACATGAAAACACACTTAAATAAATGAATACGCTATTTTGACGCACCTTTTTTAGTGGTAAAACAAGACACAGCGCAATCATAGGAATAACCAAAGCAGCAATCACATGACAAAGCGCCGTCCATCTTGAGATAGCCAGCACTTGCCCATCATCTAATTGTAGCGCTGAAAAGCCAAACCATGTTGGTGTGCCAACTGCACCAAAAGATACGGGGATCGAGTTTAAAATAAGAGTGAAAATAATCACTTTAAAAGGCGAGAAACCAAGCCCGACCAAAATAGGCGCAGCGATGGCCGCAGGCGTGCCAAATCCCGATGCACCTTCGAGCATAAATGCAAATGCCCAGCCGATGATCATCAACTGTGCAACTTGATTACTGCTAATAGATTCGAGCCAGTGTTTAATCGTGGTTTCGGCCCCTGATATCGCCAACATGCGGTTAAGTAAAATAGCCCCAGCAATAATCGAAATAGGCGTCATAACAGACAATACACCAGCAAACGAATTAGCAAGCAACAGCCTTAAATCAGCTTGAAAGTAAAACAGTTGCAGTAAAGCAGCGAGTAGCGCTGTTATGGGTAAGGCAATATAAGAGGCGATGGGGCTGCTTTTTACCATCATCCAGATCAGCACCAAAATAGGCAGTGCAGCCACTAGGGTATTCATGGGTCATCCTGTTGTTTTTATTAAGCGCTTTCCTTAATTCAAAGTATAGACAGGATAACCCTAATCAGTATTTTTTATTTGTTAAATGAGTGTATTAAATGAGCGTACTTAGCCACCAAAGTAACAGTACTAACACAGAAATAGCCACTAAGGCTTTGGTTTTGTGCTTTTGAATAATTCGCTCAGCCTGATTACCCGCGTAATAAACAACGGCAGCAAGAGCAAAGTAGCGAATTGAACGCGCAATGACCGTTGCCAGTAAAAATAGAAAAATCGAATACTTAGTAGCCCCAGCGGCAAGCATGGCAATTTGAAATGGGATGGGCACAATACCGAGCGTCAATACAAACCAAAAGCCTTGTGCCTGCATTTTTTGCTTAACTTGCTCGAATTGCTCAGGGTTTGAGAAGGTATTAATCACCCAATCGCCCACTACATCAAATAGATAATAGCCAAGGGCATAGCCAAAAATAGCACCGATTATACAACCTATGGTCGCCATTAAGGCAATTAACCAAAGCTTTTCACGGCGGGCTTGCATTAACGGAATAAGCACAGCTTCAAGAGGAATAGGCACTATGGTTGACTCTAAAAATGATGCCACCGTAATCGATTTAAGCATATGTTTTGAGTCAATAAACTGCCGTGTTTTTTGCTTAAGCTTTTTTGCAATCGCCATTATTCATCCTTAATCGTTTTGTTGCATTTTAGGTTACAACAAAAAGTCTTAACCGTCCCTTACGGTTTATGAACATAGCGACTACGACCCTGATTTTTAGCCAAATAAAGCGCTTGATCAGCACGTTTCAAGGTACTACTAAAGGTCTCAGTAGCACGTTTGATCGCTGAACCAACACTCACGCTGAGCGTTTTACTCGGTGTCACCATCACATTACTGGCCAGGCTCAGCAGTTGCTCGCAGGTAGCATGTAATTCATCTGCATCATCTGTGGCAACATACATTGCAAACTCCTCACCACCAATTCGCGCAAATAGAACGTCTTCTCCTAATGCTTGGTGACACTGATAAACAAAGTCTATCAATACCTGATCGCCTACATCATGACCATATTCATCATTAATCGCCTTAAAATGATCAATATCGGCGATCACTAAACTATGTGGTTTACTTTGGTTTTGCTGCACATAATGGTAAAAATAACGACGATTGTACGCCTTTGTTAATACATCGGTTTTTAGCTCTTCTTCGAGCTGCTCTCGGGTTTTAGCTAAATCAGTAAGCGCTAAATAAAGACCAAACCCAGTGATAAGCATCCCTAAGGTGCGGGTAATATCTTCGATATAAATGCCGACCCAGATTGGTTGGAACACCAGCTCATCTAAAAAATCAAATGTAAGTCCGACGCTCCAAAGGAAGATACCCACACTTAAAAATAAGTAACTGCGCTTAGCAACCACCGAAGTTTGCACAAACGCAAAAATACAAATCAAAATGAGCAAATTAATAGCATCACTGAGCACACCATTTAAGTAAACATCACTTTCAAGCCGATTAAAGTTATACAAATAAGTCACGACTATCATCAATAAAACGACAACAAAAAAGCTAATAAAGAATTGCTTTACTACAAGAGGTACTGAATTTAACTCAGCCTTTACTTCTGGAGGGGGTGCTTGCTTATTCATAATTAATCACGACAACTTGCTGCAATGAATTAAACATTAGCAAAGCAAATTTAAAAGTGCATGATAAAGCCACTATAAAGGGGAAAAACCAGCGTTTTTACTGGAGTAAATATTCTAAACATAAGCCGTTTTAGTCAGTAAAAAAGTCTAAGTTCATGCCATTTGCCACTAACGGTCGCAATTTTGTCGTTATTTTTTTATTATCCCAGCCAGTTTTAATGACATTACACAAATCTATGAGCAACGCGCGATTCATCCCTTTTCGAAAACACGACATCATAAATCTTTGCCAAGCTTACTTGGGTGAGCCGCAATCAGCTTCGTTTATGGAGTTTGCTACTCTTTTGCAAAGCGTGACTCATTATCAATATCACGAGCTGCTGGAGTCTTTAAAAAACAACTATGCGCCATTTGACCCAAATAGCGACACCCGAACGCTAACACCGATTACCAACGAGCAACGTGCCAGCTACCAATCTGCCTTTGCAAAAGAGTTTGCCAAAGTACTCAATGCTGCCAATTTTGAAACCATTACCAATCAAGACTTACAAGATGCACTGAATGAAGAGTCTTTATTTAAAGTACGTTTAGCCGTTGAGTTTGATGACTTTGCAGAAGTGGTCTTTTACCGTCGCGGCGAATCGCAAAAAACCGAGACGCTAAGCAGTTTTTGGGGGCTTAAGAAAAAGCAGATTCAGTTTACTAACTATGACCGCGTTGCCATATTCATCCGCTTTAAAGACGAGCAGTACTTTTTAGAAAAAGGCAAAATGCCGGTAGGCTTTGAGCCAAACTCAACCATCGTCAAATTATTCCAGAATGTGCCAAAAGCCGATTTAGAAATGCTGTTTCCGAATAGCGAAGTAAAAATGCGTCCAATAGATAAACTGATTATTGGTTCATCAGCACTGATTGGTGGAGCTGTGGTACTGGTCACAAAATTAGGTGCGTCAATTTTACTCCTGATTGCTATGATTGCCTTTTGGGGTGGTTGGCGTAGTGAAGAAGTGCATATGAGTCAGCAACACTTTATTACCTTTGCAATCGGCATGGGGGTGTTTGGCAGCTTTATATTCAAAGAGTGGAGCAAGTTTAAAAACCGCAAAATTCGTTTTATGAAAGCACTGGCCGACAATTTGTATTTTAAAAACCTCGATAACAACGCCGGGGTTTTTCATACCCTAGTCGATGCAGCTGAAGAAGAAGATGTTAAAGAAGCGCTGCTCGCCTATACCTTTTTACTAAAAAGCGAATCAGCGATGACTGCACAGCAATTAGATAGTCAAATTGAGCAATGGTTTAACGAACAACATCATTGCCAGCTCGACTTTGAAATTGATGACGCTTTAGACAAGCTAGTAAGGCTTGAGCTGATTCATCAACAAAATGACGTTTATACAGCCGTTGATTTAACCAAAGCCAAACAGCGTTTAGATGCGCGTTGGGATGACTATTTTAAGTTTGCCTAAGCCTTTAAAATCAGCTACTAGCAAGTACAAATCGAGTTTGAGTCTATTTAACTCTCGTTACGGCATTTTGGTCTCAATGTGCTTGCGCAGTAAATGGTCTGCTTTTAGGATAAAATTTTACGGCTAAAAAAAGACCATTCCATGCAATTAAAAAAAACAATTCTTATTGGAGCAAGTTTGCTGTGCGCAGCAACGACGGCTCAAGTATATGCTAACGACAAGTTTGTCTCTGAAGATATTTTTCAACTTGAATACGCAGGCGACCCACAAATAAGCCCTGACGGTAAAAAAATCGTTTATGTGCGCAGCGGCTACGACATCATGAAAGATGGTAACAAGCGTAGCTTTTGGCTGTACGATATAAAGTCAGGTCAACACACGCCGCTGTTTTCTGATGAGCATAACTACAGCCAACCTACTTGGTCTCCAGATAGCAAGAAAATTGCTTTTACCAGCAACTCAAGCGGTTCGAATCAACTTCACGTTTATTGGTTAGCGCAAGACAAACAAGCATTATTAACGCAACTACCAAAATCAGTACGTAACTTAACGTGGTCAAATGATTCTGCACAAATTGCCTTCACCATGAGCATTCCTGAAGGTAAATCTGCGTTCGCTAAATCGGTAAAACTGCCGAAAAAACCAAAAGGCGCTGAGTGGTCAAAACCAGTGAGAGTGTTTGAAAAAGCACGCTATCAAGCTGATGGCGCTGGCTTTTTAGAGCCTTCATATCGTCACGTTTTTGTTATTCCGGTTTCGGGTGGCACACCACGCCAATTAACATCGGGTGATCATCAGCATTATGGCCCACTTGCTTGGGATCCAAGTAACACAAAACTAGCTTTTTCTGCTGATCGCAATGATGAGTGGGAATATCGCACAACTGAGTCAGACCTCTATGAAATCAATGTAAAATCAGGTGAGCTTACGCAACTAACTGATTTACCGGGCCGTGAGAGTAACCCGCGTTACGCTGAAGACGGTGATGAACTAGCCTTTGTTGCGCGTGACAACGCCCCTGTGCCTTACATTAACTCAACACTATCTATGCTCGATTTAGACGATAAATCAATCAAGCATATTACTGAAAAATTAGACCGCTCAGTGGCTGATTATAAGTGGTCAGGCGATGGCGACTTTGTTATTCAGTACGATGATTTTGGCAAGCGTAAGCTCGCTAAAGTAAACAGCCGCGGTAAGGTCACTGACTTAACTGATACGGTATCGGGCACTTCAATTGGTCGTCCGTATATCAGTGGTAGTTTCAGCATGGCCAATAATGGCGCTATTGCGTACACCACAGGCAGTGAATACCGCCCAGCTGATTTAGGCTACCTATACAAGGGTAAAAGTAAAACGCTAACTTCATTAAATGAAGATGTGTTAGGCCATAAAAATCTTGGTAAAGTGCACGAACTAAATGTTAAGTCACAGTTCGATGGCCAAGCTATTCAAGGTTGGTACATTACGCCACCTGATTTTGATGAGAACAAACAATACCCATTAATGGTTGAAATTCATGGCGGCCCACATCTTGCCTATGGCCCAAGCTTTACTGCTGAATTACAACGTTATGCCGCTGAAGGTTATGTGGTTGTGTATGTGAATTACCGTGGCTCAACAAGTTACGGTAAAGACTTTGCACTACTGCTAGATGGTAAATACAGTTCAGAAGAAGACTTTGCTGACCACAACTCAGCAGTTGATGCCATGATTGCTAAAGGCTTTATCGACAAAGATAACCTATTTATTGCGGGTGGTTCAGCAGGTGGTATTGCAACGGCTTATGCGGTTGGTTTAACAAACCGCTTCAACGCTGCGGCAATTACCAAGCCTGTGATCAACTGGTTAAGTAAAACGCTTTCAGCTGACAGCTATATTGGTCAAATTCGTAACCAGTTCCCTGGCATGCCTTGGGATAATGTTGAGCACTACTGGAAACGTTCGCCGCTTTCATTAGTGGGTAACGTCACCACGCCATCATTGATCATGACAGGTGAAGAAGACCGCCGTACGCCAATTTCAGAATCAGAGCAATTCTATCAAGCATTAAAACTGCAAAAGGTAGATACCGTGCTTATTCGTGTACCGGGCTCACCCCATGGTATTGCGGGTCGTCCATCACGTATGATTTCGAAAATTGAATACACGCTTGCGTGGTTCAAACAATATCAGAAGTAATGAATTAAGCAGGAGTGAGATGCTCACTCCTCTTAAAAATAATGATGACTAAGCGCAAGTTGAGCAGACCCTATCGACTGCGCTTTTTCCCCGCACACGCCTAAACTCACTTCACAGCTACGTAACCCACGATTATCTAAACGTGCAAATGCGGCAATTGATAACTGCTTGAGCTGTTCAAGTGCTTTACTCGGTAACGGCGAATCAACAATCACAGCTTGCATATCTAATAAACTCAAACTGTTATGCATGGCAATACTGATAGCCTCAGCAGCTTTTTCAAGCCAAGGCTGAACGAGTCGTTTATGATCTGAAAACTGACTGTCTGTCAGCTCATACACTGAAATGCCAAGTTGCTGCTTATCAAACTCGCTTTGCAATGATAGTAATGAACATTGACTAAGTAACTGCTCCCGATCAGCGTTTAGCATTGAGCCTATAGCACCGGCATTACCACTTTTACCTTCGAGAAGCTGGTGGTTAATCACTACAGCCCCACCTAAAAAAGCCCCCAAATAAACATACAAAAAATCGCTGTAGTTATTATGGTTACCAAGGCTTAGTTCTGCACAGCAGGCAGCGTTATTATCGTTACTAATATAAACAGGGAACTGGAACTGACTTTCTAAGTAACCTTTTAAGTCGAAATTTTGCCACTGACTAAGTGTATTGGTTGCTGAGCCTGAAGCGGCTTGCCATTGCCAAATATCAAACGGCATAGCGACCCCAAGCCCACACACATGTGATCGCAGTTCAGGCTCTAATTGACTGATTAGCTTTGGGATATGTATTTCTAAAAATGATTTAAGTTCTTCAACCGATGCTTCATGCACCTCAACAGATACAGACGCCCTTTGCGTGCTTTGTAAGTCAACGAGTATCAGATCAAAGCGTCGCCGCCCGATTTTCAAACCAAAACTAAATGCACCATCTGGGTTGAGCCTAAACGGCACACTTGGCTGCCCTACTCGGCCTTTAACAGGTGCATCACGAAGCAACAGCTTGTCTTCTTCAAGCTTATTGATATTCACTGTTGCCGCCTGAGCAGACAAGGCTAACGCTTTTGCTATTTGTGCTTTAGGCATGCTTTGCTGTTGCCTAATTAAACTTAAGATTGCGCGCTCGTTATTGCTTCTTGGTGCTCGCGATAAACTGCTCTTCATAACATCCTTCTTGATACAAGCTTGATAAGCGGCCTATTAGACCTGTTTGCAGTACTATCTACCAGTCAAAATAATAAATCAACTAGGTTGATTTATTATTTATAGTCGTGAATACTGTCGGCCACAACAATATGAACACATTAACCTGGTGAACTATGCAAACACAGTCCGCTATTGTATCGCGCCAAATGCTTTGGCCTTTTATTCTGCTTACGATTTGCTTTGCTGCTTGGGGTACTGCGGCCAATATGACAGACCCATTAGTTAAAGTTTTCAGCAAAACATTTTCGATGAGTGCGTTGCAATCAGCACTGGTGCAGTTTAGTTATTACGGCGCATATTTTTGCTTAGCTTTACCGGCAGCCATGATCAATAGACGGTTTAATTATAAAACAGGGCTGTTAGTGGGTTTAGCCATGGCCGCTTGTGGTGCCTTATTGTTTTACCCTGCTAGTCAAACCATGCTCTATAGCCACTTTTTATTGGCCTTGTTTATTCTTGCTGGTGGTTTGTCTATTTTAGAAACCTCTGCCAATCCCTACGTCATGCAGTTAGGATGCGAGCAAACAGCAACCCGCAGACTTAACCTCGCGCAAGCATTTAACCCTGTTGGGACTAATATTGGTGTGTTTTTAGCTGCGACGTTGATCTTACCGAACTTAAATCAAGCTGATAGCGCAAGCCGTGCCCTGATGAGTGAAGCGCAATTAAAAACCGTTGTGAGTGCAGAGCTCGATGCTGTGATGGTGCCGTATGTGGGTATGGCCTGTTGCTTAATCTTACTATGGCTATGTATCTTCTTTAGCCGCTCTCCTGCAACAGAAACAAAAGTAACAGCGCAGCCGCGTAAACTTAAAAAGACCTTTCAACATTTGTATCAAAATAAGCACTACCGATTTGGCGTGCTGGCACAGTTTTTTAATGTTGGCGCCCAAACCTGTGTATGGACCTACACCATTGGCTACACCATGGAAGCACTTAACACGACAGAAGTTACCGGCGGCCAAGTCTTACAATATTCGATGTTGGTGTTTTTAGTATCTCGTTTCATTATGACATGGCTAATGCGCTTTATTAGCGGCGCTAAATTACTGCGTTTTATGGCTTTAGTTGCAGCCGTGCTTTGTTTTATTGTTACCACCCAAGTTAATTTAGTGGGCGTAGTCGCACTTGTTGCTATTTCAAGCTGTCTATCTTTGATGTTTCCAACCATCTACGGCACAGCACTTGAAGGCCTTGGCGAAGATGCAAAAGTTGGTGCGGCTGGTTTAGTAATGGCAATTTTAGGGGGCGCATTTTTACCTCTGATCCAAGCCGCAACCATAGATGCTTTTAACACTGCGGTTTCGTTTGTTGTACCACTTGGATGTTTTCTTATCGTATCTCTTTATGGGCACCACAGCATTAGGTCACCACGACACCAGCAATCATAATTTTTAAAGGCATCTTGCAAAGTCAGATGCCTTTTATAATTGTACTTTGTGGTTAGATAATGTGAAAATCACTATCTTTCTAACTACCTATAAGTGAGTATGAAATCACTTAAGCTTTTTATCTTAAATTACACAGCAAAGCTTAAAAACATGAGTAGCTTTGAGCACTTTCGGTTTTTTTTAATAAAGTATATTTGTTTCTTTTTTGGCTGCTTTATCTGTTTCGTCTTACACGAATATTTTCGTGTTCCTATTGTTGTAGCCGCTGCTGCGACAGGCTTAATCGGTACGTTTTTACCTTTTTCAAGAACGTTAAAATCACACCCTTATGCGGCCATTTACGCTGGTAGCTTTGCTGGCATGTGCTCTTCAAGTTTAATAAACAGTTATTGGGAGCTAAGTCTTATTTCATTGATCGGTGCCAGTCTTTATATTTTGACTATGAATCTATTTGCAGGTTTTGGCGGCCGACTTGGTAGTGTGGCTTTTGCCAGTGTGGCGCTTTATATGCTTGCAAAAGGGATTTTTTGATGAATATATTTATTGCGATAACAGCGTTATTAGGTGCTTACTCAACCTACTTTTTAGCACATCATAATCGCTTCGACGGCATTCGCGCATCAGCGGCCACCAGCATTATTGCATTTGCGATTTTGAGTCTATTCCCCGTTGATGTTGAGCTATACAGCGTGGCATTTTTCGGCGGTACTTTCATCGGTATGAGCGCACCAAAACGCTTTGGCATTTTTACATTAGCCATTGCGTCATTACTATTTGCTTTGTTGTTTGAGTACCTCGTGCCACGCTTACATGGCTATGGCGGTGCATTAGGATTGAGTGCGTTTTTATCTGTCTGTGTTTGCCACATCGGTATTTTACTCGGTGCGCCACGAAGCAAAAAGAACAACTAATTCCGACTCACCGATTAAAAACCTATACCTTTTTATTAATATTCATTACTATGTTAACAATATGTTTAAAGGTGTAGGTTCTTTATGCTTCTTCGTTCATTGCTGATTGTTATTATCTTCTGCTTTATCAGTAGTGCTACGACGGCGAAAACACTGACCTTTATTGCCGAAGATTTACCCCCATACCATTTTAAAAATCAGCAAGGTAAAGCCGATGGTGCGCTTGTTGAAGTGATAAAGTCTGCCCTAGCGAAAACAAACATCGCTGGCGAATTCGCAATTATGCCAATGGCCCGAGCTTTTCATGAGTTTCAAAATGACCCAAGCATATTGATGATTTCATTGCTAAAAAATGAGTCTCGTGAATATAAATTCCAATGGCTAGCACAAACCTATTTTGCCGATGCTTATTTAGTTGGGCTTGCCAAACAAAACCACGAAATAAAAAGCTTAAAACAAGCAAAGAAATACCGTGTGGCAACAATTCGTGGCTACTCAAGTGAACATTATTTGAAACAAGCCGGCTTTAATGAAAATAAAAATTTGGTGCTGGTCAGTCATTACCATCAACTTTGGCAAATGCTAGAGAAAGGACGAATTGATTTTGTACTAACCAACACGCTTACCTTACAAAACGAACTCGCGTTATCAGGAGTTCTCCCTAATGACATTAATAAGAGCCTCCACTTAGACGACTACCCATCAGGCCTTTATTTAGCCGCGAATCTAAAATTGGACAAGCAACTTGCTATGCAATTGAGTGATGCCATAAAAGCATTGAAACAAAACGGTCAATACCAAGCAATTTTACAAAAATGGCATCTGCCTTTACCTAGATTATAATGAAAAACACGCAATCATCTTACAAAGGCTTAGCTTTAGCTATTTTGCTTAGCGGCTTATCGCTAAATACCCTTGCTATTACCCCTGAACAAGCTTTAGAAAAGCTTAACGAAGCACAATTGTTACGTAACAGTAATCCAAACCAAGCCACTAAAATATTTGAGCAATTAACTAACGACTCGACCCTTTCCAATGAACCTAACATCATACAAGAGGCATTCGAATCGCTGGCATTTATGAATATGGGCAGTGGCGATTATGACCAAGCTCTTAGCTATGCAGAGCAGCTGCTTGATTACGGGGAAAAGCACAATAACCAGTCAGTAACAGTACGAGCAATGCTTATTCAAGGTTACGCGCAAGGCAGAAAAAGTAACTTTCTTAAGGCAGAGCAACACTATCGCGCTGCATTATCCATTGCCAAACAGATAAATAACTCAGTGCTGATTGCCCAGTCCTATGAGCGATTAGCAGCCATTTTACGCTGGCAAGATAAGTACATAGCTGCCCTCAATGAAGCACAAAAAGCAGTCAATATTTTACAAGAGTTTGATGACGATAAATCTTATGCCTCTGCATTGCAGAACTTAGGTATTATTGAAGCAATTATTGGTGACCACCACGACGCACTAGCCAATCTTACTTTGTCGTTTTCTTTACATCAAAAACTTGACGATAAAAAAGGCATTGCTGATGCACTTTATGAAATTGGCGAAGTTTATCGACGTATGGGTGACAGTGCCCAATCGTTAAAGCACTTTAAAATGTCGCACGTTCTGGATTTAGAAATTGGCTCTAAAGTCGATATCGGTAATAGTGCCATGAAGGTCGGCTATGCAGCGCTAAAACAAGGTGAGCTTACAACAGCCACAGACTATGCAGAAAAGTCGATTAGCTATTATCTACCCTCATCTTCAAACACAGGATTGTGCCGTTCATATAATTTAATGGCGTTAATTGCTCTAAAACAAAATAACATTAGTGAAGCGCAAGCCTATATTGATGGCGCCATGGCAATCGCCACTGACTTTAATTTCCGCTCCCATTTAGTGTCTTTAGCGATCACCCAAACACGTATCTATCAAGCTCTTAATGACCATGCAAAAGCAATTAAAACCGCAGAACAGGCCTTAAACCAGGCTAATGAGTTACAAGATGTCGAAGATCAAATTAGCTTAAATAAATTACTCACTGACTCTTACCTTGCATTACAACTTTATAAACAGGCATTTGAATCGCAAAGCCGCTATCAAACCCTTGAAAATAAAACGGGTAAAAATCAGCACGACTTAACTGTGGCCGCGATGCAAAGCCAAGTCGCCTTTATGCGAAATCAGCAAGAAATAAACCAATTAAGTGCAGATAAACAAATTCAAGCAGCACAACTAAGCGAAAGTGAATGGCAATTTAAAGCCTGGTTACTCGGCCTAAGCTGTGTGATTTTATTGATATCAGGCTTTGGTTACCGCTCATTTAAAAAGCGTAAACTTGCCAGCGAGCGAGCACAACTATTACAAGAAGTCGTTGATAAGAAGAACCGCTTACTAGCCGATGTATCCCATGAAATTCGCACACCACTCACAGCGCTACAATTGCAAGTTGAAGCATTGCAATACAATATCGCAAAAGACGTTGATGCCTCTTACGATGCAATTAATCGAAAGCTAACCGATATCAATATACTGATCCGTGATATCCACCAACTAGCACAAGCAGACTCAGATAGCCTATACCTGAACCTCAAACCCTATTTACTTGCTGATGTATTATCCGTTTGGCAGCAAGACTTTGCTGCTTTTGTACAAAGCAAAGGCTTTGAATTTACCAGTGACATTCATGTTACTGCTGATATAAAGGTGACATGGGATATCGATAAAATTAAGCAAGTACTGGCTAATCTTTTATCAAACAGCACCTTTTATACTGATAAACCCGGCAAAATTAAATTTATAGCGACAGCCTCAGCGCAGAGTATTACTTTTAGCATTGAAGATACCCCACCCGGCGTGACTAACAATCAGTTAGTTGAAATATTCGAACGTTTATACCGCGTTGATAAATCGCGTAGCCGCCAAACGGGTGGCTCAGGCCTTGGACTTGCGATTTGTAAAAGCCTAATAGAAACGCACAAAGGTACTATCAAGGCTGAGCACAGTGAGTTAGGTGGCGTTAAGATCCTCATTTGCTTACCGCTTATTAGTGAACAACAGGTTTAATTAGCATCTCGATTCCCTGAAATCGCCCCAAATCCGGGCAATTTAACGACATTTAGTCCCATTAATGCCGACCAAGGTCGCATGTTATTTAATCAAAAACCGCCCTATATTTTTTAGTACGTTGTACTAATCTCTCACTAAAAAGTATAGGAGCCTCACAATGGCGGGCGAATATCAACAACAATACCAACAGTTCCAGCGCGATCCGGGTCAGTTTTGGCTTGAGCAAAGTAAACGAATTCCTTGGTTTAAAGAGCCAAGTGCCCCTTATCAATATGACGATAATGATTTTTACCATTGGTTTGCCGATGGTCAACTAAACACTTGTTATCTAGCCCTCGACCAACATGTCGAAGCAGGCTATGGCGACCAAACTGCACTAATTTACGACTCCCCTGTTACCAATACTAAACAACAATACACTTATGGCGAGTTACAAACTCAAGTTGCTAAATTTGCAGGACTCATGCAATCCCTTGGCGTAAGCAAAGGTGACCGCGTAGTCATTTATATGCCAATGATCCCACAAGCGGTTATTGGTATGCTAGCGTGTGCTCGCCTTGGTGCCATTCACTCCGTTGTATTTGGTGGTTTTGCACCGCACGAACTCGCGGTGCGTATTGATGATGCAAAGCCTAAGCTTGTGCTTACTGCGTCTTGCGGGGTCGAAATCAATCATGTGATTGAATATAAACCACTGCTTGATGAAGCACTCGAAAACGCCCAGCATACTGTTGAACACTGTATTGTCTTTCAGCGTGAGCAAGCCATTGCCGAGATGCAAGATGGCCGAGACATCGATTGGCAATCAGCCTCTGATGCAGCAAGTTCAGTCGATGCCGTGCCGGTTGCAGGTGACGACCCGCTTTATATTCTTTACACCTCAGGCACCACAGGCACACCTAAAGGGGTGGTTCGAGAAAACGGTGGTCACGCTGTTGCAATGCATTACAGCATGGAGACCGTGTATGGCATGAAACCCGGCGAAGTATTTTGGGCTGCTTCTGATATTGGCTGGGTGGTAGGTCACTCATACATTGTATATGCACCGCTTATTTATCGCTGCGCTACCGTACTTTATGAAGGCAAACCCATAAGAACCCCTGATGCCAGTGCATTTTGGCGTGTTGTTGAAGATTACAAAGTCACCGCCTTATTCAGTGCTCCTACTGCGTTTCGCGCTATTAAAAAAGAAGACCCTACCGCAGAGGGCTTTAAACAATACGATACTTCGAGTTTAAAACGTTTATTCTTGGCCGGTGAACGCTTAGATCCTCCCACGTATGAATGGCTAAAAGACAACACCGGCTTGCCCGTACTTGACCATTGGTGGCAAACAGAAACTGGTTGGGCCATTGCGTGTAATCCAATTGGTATTGAACAGCTTGCCACTAAGGCGGGTAGCTCAACAGTGCCAACACCGGGCTTTGATGTACAAATTCTTGATATGAATGGGCAGCAGTGCTCAGCAAACGAAAATGGTGCGGTGGTAATTAAACTGCCTTTACCTCCTGGCTGCTTACCAACAATTTGGCAAAACAATGAACGCTTTCAAGCGGGTTATTTAAGCGAGTATCCGGGCTACTACCTTTCTGGTGATGGCGGCTATATTGATGACGATGGTTATCTATTTATTATGGGTCGTACCGACGATGTAATTAACGTTGCGGGTCATCGCTTATCAACCGGTGAAATGGAAGAAATTGTTGCAGCCCACCCTGCTGTTGCTGAATGTGCAGTATTTGGCGTTAACGATGCACTCAAAGGGCAATTACCTATGGCGATGATAGTGCTCAAAGACGATTACCTTGGCGATAGCAAAGAAGTCGAGCAACAGCTAGTCCATTCTGTAAGGCATCAAATTGGTGCCATTGCCTGTTTAAAGAATGTTTTGCATGTTGAGCGCCTACCAAAAACCCGTTCAGGAAAAATACTCAGAAAGAACTTACGCCAATTGGTCGATGGTGAAGAACTACAAATTCCATCTACCATTGATGATGCGAGTATATTTGATGAAATCAACCAACAACTTAACAATCGCTGATCTGCGTTTGTAATTTTGTAATGTTACCAAAGGCCTTGTTTAAGGCCTTTATTCGTTTTGGCCTATGGCTTGCAACTTTACTAATAAGTTAGCAAACGAAAAGGTGGTTAACATGGCTATTATTGCAGGTTATTTCCAATTCAATGATTCAGATAAAACTGACTTTAAGTATATAAATCAACTAGCTAATGTATTTAGTAACTATGAAGAAAAACATGTTCGTTTTTTTAATTGCGAGTATGGAGCCATTTTTCAGTATGATTTTGATGCCTATGAGCAGTCGAGCTGGTTGCGAACTGAGTCGCAAATTGCAACACTCATTGGACACCCTCTCATATCAAGCTCTAGAACACAGGACCTAATTACACTTGCGGGCTGCGAGTCTCTCGACTTTTCTTTGCAGCAATGCGAAGGAGTATTTAGCTTTTGTCAATTTGATCTGCAGAGCCAGCGCCTAACATTAGCGACTGATCCACTTGGATTAAAACCTTTTTATACCTTACAAACACAGTATGGTTTACTATTTTCCACTAACCTTAATTTATTTAAGCAGTTGGATATCCAACTACAGAACAATCCGGATGCATTAACTGAGCTTGCCGTGCTTGGTTATCCTCTTTTAGATCATACGCCGTTTAAAGACGTAAAATGCTCATACCCAAGTGAAATGCTATGCTTTAATGCAAAACAGGGTGTAACTAGAAAAAGATATTTTGATTGGGTATCACTTGCAAAACAAAAGCTCGTTGCACCAGATGCAATTGAAGGGATCTCAAAGGCTTTTAAAACTTTAGTTGCAAAGGCAAAACATAAAGATAAAACAATTCTTTGCACTTTATCTGGCGGCTTAGACTCTAGGCTTATTAACAGTGAGTTATTGCGCCAAGGCGTGCAATTGAAGTCGTTTAACTTTTCGCAATCTGATAGCCAAGATCTATTTTGTGCTAAACAATATGCATCACAAAATGCAGTACCATTAGAAGTAATACAAGTTTCAGACACCCAGCGGCTATCTGTCGAACAGCGCCTTGGCAAATATTGGCGTAAAGCGAAACATCAAGATTTCACTAACGTATGCAGACCACAAATAAGCTGGTCAGGAAATGGCGGTAGTGTTGGGGTCGGGCTTATTTATTACGGTGATGAAATTTATGCTGCAGCAAAAGAAAACAACTTAGATAAACTAATCAGTGCTTACCTCAAACAACAATACGCTTTTTTACCTAAGTCAGTTGTTCATAATGCTGAACAATTACAACAAAAACTGATAGCTAACTTAAAAATTAGCTTCGAACCACTCGCTGAATTACCACTTGAAAAAGCATTTCAATTATTCTTGCTGCTTAACGATCAACACCACCATTTGAGTGTTCCTAACGAGCAGGTTTGCGAATTTAAAATGGAGTTTTTCCATCCATTTTATTCGTGGAAGGTCCTACAGTATCCGTTGGGTTTACCGGTGGAGTACGTTCGCAAACACCGTTTTTATCAACGATGGTTAAAAACCGATTACCCACGAGCTTTACTTGCGCCTTGGCAAACTTACCCAGGACACTTGCCTTGCCCAATAACCGTCAAGTATCAAACCCAATGGCAATTGAATAGCGCAAAACTTATGTCGCCCACAGAACTATTAAAGCTATGGTTTAAAATTATGTTTTTTGACCGCCATTTATTGATAAAGCGCTGCCATTTCACTTTACTTTGCATCTTACAGTTAACTCATTTAAAGAATGTTCAGCCTAATTTACGTGTTGCTCAGAAATTCTGCCAATGGTGAATAAAGTTCAGGCCATCATTTTGAATTAACTGCTTTGAAGTAAAAACAGCTTTCTAACAACGAACTTTTCGGGCTAGAATCTATAAAGTTATTAATATCATAAGCTGAAATTTTAATGAGAAAATGGACTCTTCCTCTACTGCCCCTAATCGTATTAGCAGGCTGCACCTCGGTTAGCAAAAATGAATGTTTACAAGCTGACTGGCATGGTATTGGTTATAAACATGGTGCAGATGGCACTGAGTATCGCGATGGCATAGATGCACTATCACAATGCAGTGAGTATGGTGTAAATGCTGACATTGCTAAATATAAAGTGGGATACGATCAGGGCCTCGCTACATACTGTGAACCGGAAAATGGCTTTACGTTAGGCATGCAAGGCGCGTCATACAATGGTGTCTGTAATAGCACAGCGTTTCGTAAAGCATGGCAAGAAGGTAACGATAGATATCAAGTGCAACAAAGACTGAGTTATATTGATAATCGCATTGACGATATCGACCGTCGATTAAAAGATATTCGTGGCGAGCTTAACAGTAACCAACTTAATAATACTCAGCAAAAAGAACTTTATCGAGAACGCAAAGATTTAGAAAACGAGCGTAAAGATTTGCGCAAAGAACGCACATTACTTCCGCTTTTGAATAAACTGCCTAGTGTTGAAATATCAACCGAGTGGTGAGACTTTTAGAGCCAATTTCATTTCATACATTTGTTTATCAGCGATGGCCAAAAGTTCCTTTGCACTGTGTCCGTGTAAAGGATACATGGCGATACCAAAGCTCGCACTTACCGGCTGAACCGTTTCATAATCTTGCGCTACTTTTTTAACCGCCTGCTGACATCGTAGCGCTATATCTTGGCACAAACTAGCCTTTGTTAATGAAGGTAAAACAATAACAAACTCATCACCACCAATGCGCGATAGCACATCTTTATCTCTCATTTGTAAACGCAATTGCTGACTAATGTCCAGTAATAAATTGTCACCCTGTTCATGACCATATGTATCATTAACGAGTTTGAAATTATCAAGATCAAGATAGATCAATGCAAATTGGTTATGCTCTGCTGGCGTTCTTTGTGAGAAAGCACGCAATTGAATATCGAGTCCTCTGCGATTCAATAGCTTAGTAAGTGGATCTTGATTAACTAGCTCATTGAGAAGCTGGCGCTTTTCTACCGCCGAAGAGATATCATCAAATGCACCGATATAATGAGAAACTAAGCCATTTTCATCATACAGTGCATCTATGGATAATTGCTCAGGAAACACCTCTCCTGACTTTCGCTTATTCCATACCTCTCCTTGCCAACAGCCTTTATCGAGCAACTCAGTCCACATTTGTTGATAAAACTCATCTGGTTGCTTCTTTGCAGAAAGTATTGAAGGTTTTTTACCTATTACCTCATGCTTCTTAAACCCTGTTATTTGCTCAAAAGCAGGATTTACATCAACAATCACAGACTCAGCGGTGGTGATCAGAATCCCTCGGCTAGTTGTAGAAAAAACAGCCGTTAATAGTTTAATTCTCTCATTACTTTTAACTTCCTCTGTAACATCCTCAGAATAACCATTCCATTCTACACTGCCATCAGCTCGGGCTATAGGAGATGATTTTGCCGAAATCCAGATCTGTCCTTTTTTGGGGTGGTTAACGCGAAACACTTCACACCAATCAGTTAGCTCTGCACGTGAATGCTCAATACTTCGTACAATACGTTCCAGATCATCTTGATGTATCGCTTGCATAACTCTATCTGCTGATGACTCAATATCTTTGGGAGAGCAGCCATAGATATCAAATACTTTTGATGTAGCAAATGGGAAAAACGCTTCATCTTTATTGTCTATTACATATTGATAAACAAAGCCTGGGAGGTTATCAGTGAACTTTTTTAGTTCTTGATGTAGGAATTCAATTTCGCGTTCTTTTTGCCATTGTTCCGTAATATCAATATGTATTCCAACCATCCATTCTGGATTACCGTTTTTATCCCACGTTTGTACTTGGCCTTTATCAAGCACTTTAACCCAGTGGCCTCGTTTATGTTTCATACGCGCTTCACAGACATATCGCGCTGATTCACCTTCGAAGTGCTCATTTAATAATTGCTCAGATTTCACTAAGTCTTCAGGGTGAGCAAAGGTAAGCCAAGTATCAATTGAAACGGGTTCTAGTTCGCACAGAGAATAGCCAATGATATCTGCCCATTTATCATTAAAAATTGTTTCGCCTGTTTGCACATTCCAGAGCCAAACTCCCACATCACCACTTTCGAGAAGCAACTGTGCAATATCTAGTCCTAGCTGCGACTTTAGTTCATTGTAAGCTTCACTAAATGCCATAATCTGCCTTAATAACTAGCCTAATGATAAACAATTAAGTCTTATTCATTATTTTAGTTAAAAAGGCAAAAAATACTAAAATATAATCAAATAAATATACTCTTACAGATTTATTGCGGATTGGTATTTTTCACCTTGACGGCCAGTCAACCTCATCAACCGAGTCAAAAAGCGTTGTGGTCGTTTGCTCGCCATTCCATTTGCGAATGTAACGTGACAAAGGATCATAAAGCGCTGTTTGCTTATTGATATGAAAGTGACGCCCACCTCTAGGGTCGACACCGACACCCGCAATATATTGCCAATTGCCCCAATTTGCAGCCACATCATAATCAATAAGTTGCTGTTCGAAGTAAGCTGCACCATAGCGCCAATCAAGAGCTAACTCATTAACCAAACAGCTTGCTGCAATCTGCCGCGAGCGGTTAGATATAAAGCCTGTTGTGTTGAGTTCATGCATTATCGCATTTACCAATGGAAATGGAGTGCAGCCATTACACCAAGCAGTGAAACGCTGGCTGTTAAACGTTGTTAGCGGCGCATTTTGCTTTTGACCTTTGAATAAAAAAAGCTTTGCTCCCGCTTGCAGTGCATGCCATTTGAAATATTCGCGCCATAGCAATTCAAACTTTATCCAATAGCTCGACTCATTTGCACCGTTTTGATGCTCATATTTTTCAACTTCGTTATACAGTTGTTTAGCACTAATTGTGCCTCCAGCAAGCCAAACACTAAACTTAGTGCTGTTGCTAAAGCCATCTAACTCATTGCGAGTCTCTTTATAGCTGCTTGGTGCTTTTGAGGAAAAGTACGCACTGCAATGTTGCTGAGCTGCAAATAAACCTCCTTTGAAGCTAGCTGACTGGGTAACTACGTCAGCAATATTGTGTTCAGCACATAACTGTACTGGGTGAGGTAATCGGCTGACCGCAGGTCGCGGTGCAGCTATAAAGGTTGGCTCAGCTTCTACTTTTTTACGAAAGGCGGTAAAATTTTTTGGTAATTCATCAAGCTGAAATGGTAAGTCCGCTGCTTTAAACAAGGTATCTTGCTGATAAGTTTTCACGGCAGCTTGAGGGCATATAGCTTTAATTTTTTCGAGCTGTTTTTGCTCATAAACGCCAACTTGCTCGGTACAAACCAATGTTTCAATATTATATTTTTGCAAACGCTGGCTGATTACATACTCAGGCTCACCTGTGATCACATGAAGTGTTTGGCCAAGATTCTCAACTGCGTTTGCAAATGCAGATAGGCTCTCAAGTAAAAAGTTGTACTTATGTTCCCCATATGGCTTCTGTTGGTAATTAGTTTGCCTAAACCAACGCGGTTCAATCACAAACACTAAATCAAGCTCGCCAGCAAAATCTGCTAATTCAGATAAAATTTCATTATCAGCTAGGCGTAAATCATTTTGTAGCCAATATAAAACTCGTTTTTTCATGGGATAACTCATATGTTTTAACATACATACGAATACCCTTCTTATCCGGATTTAAATATCAGAACAAAATGATTAACTATAATTTGCAGATAGGTATTAAGCATCTTGCTCTTTACTCATAAGCTCGCTCATACGTTGCATAAGCTCTTGCTCACTGAGGTCTTCTTTGTGTGTCCCTATAGTCCAAATATGACCAAAAGGGTCTTCTAGAGTCCCTGACCTATCGCCATAAAATTGGTCATGTACTGGACGCAGCTCTTTCGCCCCAAGCGATAATGCTTTAGCAAAAACAGCATCGACATCTTCAACATACAGCATAATGCTCACCGGCGTACCGCCAAGTTGTTGCGGCGACTTAAATTGCACATCAGGGCAATTATCAGAAAGCATAATATGAGAGTCGGCTATTTTTATTTCAGCATGTGCCACCCCACCATCAGGCAGAGGCATTTGCATTACAAGTTCAGCAGCAAAAGCTTGTTTGTAGAACTCTATCGCCTTAGTGGCACCTTCAATAACCAAATACGGGGTTACCGCATGGTAACCTTTTGGGATTGCAGAAACAGCCATGTTACACCTCAACGTTAAATGTGTGAGTTATAAAGGTAGCAGTTGTAGCTAATTTCACTAATCTAATGATAAAAACGCCAGCGAAATATTTC
>NZ_PNCZ01000052.1:0-6445 GCF_005887425.1 Pseudoalteromonas sp. S2721 | reverse complement strand
CGATCTGCTAAAAACTGACGGCTGAAAGCTGACAGCTCTAAAATAAAAAAACCGCTGTAGAGACCAAGCAACTACAGCGGTTTTACGAAATCAAAGCCGTTAAAAATTAATGCTCTTCATTAACGATATTGAGATTATACTTTGGAATTTCAACCACTAAATCTTCATCTTTGATCACCGCTTGGCAACCTAGGCGTGATTCAGGCTCAAGACCCCATGCTTTATCTAGCATATCGTCTTCAAGCTCATCACTCTCATCTAAAGAGTCAAAGCCTTCACGAATGATTAAGTGGCATGTTGTACATGCACATGATTTTTCACAAGCATGTGGAATGCTAATACCATTTTTTAGTGCAACATCTAATACAGTTTCACCTGTAGGAGCTTCAATAGCAGCGCCTTCTGGGCATAACTCTTCGTGTGGAAGAAAAATAATTTGTGGCATACCTTACCTCGTTAAACTTCGTCTACTGACTGCCCTTGCAGCGCTTTTTTGATTGATGCATCCATTCTGCGAGCAGCAAATTCGCTACTTGCATTGTCTACAGCTTCAATCGCTGCTTTAATTTCTGCAGGTGTTGTTGCACTTTCGCGTACGGCAACAAGTTTAGCAATTTCTGCTTTTAACGCACCTAATTCTTGTTCGTCAAGTAATGCACTGTCGGTTGCCAGTGATGCTTCAAGTGCTTCAACAACACGTAACGCTTCAACTTGCTGCTCTTTAAGCATACGCGCTTGCATGTCGTCTTTAGCGTTAGTCATTGACTCTTTAAGCATGTTTGCAACTTGGTCGTCCGATAAACCAAACGATGGTTTGACCTGAATTTCAGCTTGCACACCCGTTGATTTTTCCATTGCCGATACACTTAATAGGCCATCAGCATCTACTTTAAAGGTTACGCGAATATGCGCAGCACCGGCTGCCATGGCCGGAATACCTTTTAAGCTGAACTTAGCCAATGAACGACAATCGTCAACTAGCTCACGCTCACCTTGTAATACATGCAGTGACATAGCAGTTTGACCATCTTTGAAAGTAGTAAACTCTTGTGCACGTGCAACAGGGATCGTGGTGTTACGTGGAATAATTTTTTCAACCAAGCCACCCATGGTTTCAAGACCTAGCGACAGTGGCAATACGTCTAATAGCAACATGTCTGAATCTGGCTTATTGCCAACCAATACATCTGCTTGCAGTGCTGCACCGAGTGCAACTACGCGATCTGGGTCGATAGAAGTCAGTGGCTCTTTATCAAAAAATGCAGCAACTTGAGAGCGTACAATTGGCATACGAGTCGAGCCGCCAACCATTACAACTTGTAGTACTTCTTCGTTCTCGATACCCGCATCTTTAACCGCACGACGGCAAGAACGTAGCGTTTTCTTCACAAGGCTAAGAGCAAGCTCATCAAACGTTTCGCGGGTTACTTCAACTTTGTGGCTTTGCCCGTCAAACTCTAAACCTACATTCACAGTTTGGTATTGGCTTAGTGCTTCTTTGCACGCTTTTGCTTTATTGATGAATAAACGCAATACCGATGCAGAAAGCTCGCTCACACCCGTTTGTTTTTTAAAGTATTCAACTAATAGCGAGTCAAAATCGTCACCACCAAGGCTTGAGTCACCGCCAGTCGCAAGCACTTCAAATACACCTTGGTGTAAACGTAAAATAGAAATATCGAAGGTACCGCCACCTAAATCGTATACGGCGATAATACCTTCTTGGCCTGAATCAAGGCCATAAGCTACAGCCGCAGCCGTTGGCTCGTTTAATAAACGTAATACCTTAATACCAGCAAGCTCGGCAGCATCTTTGGTGCTTTGACGCTGAGCATCATCAAAATAAGCTGGCACAGTAATAACTGCACCTAAGATATCTTGACCTGCAAAGCTGTCTTCTGCGCGCAGTTTCAATGCTTTTAAGATTTCACTCGATGCAGTAACAGGGCTAATTGCACCCGCAACCGTGCTGATTGCTAATGAGCCATCATGCTCACAAAATTCGTACGGCAGTTGACCATAGCTTTTTTCGATTTCAGCCTGAGTTTTACCTAAAAAACGCTTAACCGAGATTAGTGTGTTTGCAGGGTCTTGAGTTGCAGCTGCTGCCGCTCGTTCACCAACCACAATGCTATCTGCTTGGTATTGAACAACCGATGGTAGCATCGCATTGCCTGCTAAATCAGTCAGTGTGCGCGCTTCGCCGCTTTGCACTGTTGCAACTAACGAGTTAGTTGTACCAAGGTCAATACCGACTGCTAATTTGTGCTCATGTGGTGCCGCGCTCTGCCCCGGCTCAGCAATTTGCAATAATGCCATAATGCTCTTTTTAAACTCTTAAATAGCTGTTGTGTAACAACTAACGATTAATCATCAAATAAACTGTCTTCAATACGCTCTAGTTCATCGCGTAACTTATAAACAAACTTCAATTTACGAATATTGTCAGCGGCAGCTTGCCATTGTTGCTCATCATTACTTGCCAGCTGAGCGGCTAATTCACTGCTGTATTGTTTATCGAGCTGTTTAATTTGCGCTTCAAACTGGGCTATTGCTGCATCAGGATCTGCGGCATTTTCAAGTTCTTCTAATTCTTCACGCAGCTCCATTTGCTGCATTAAGAATAGCGGGTCTTGTAATGTTTGTTGCTCGGCGCGAATATCTACACCAAGCTCGCTTAGCATGTACTCAGCACGTTTTACCGGGTGTTTTAAAGTTTGTAATGCATCATTGATTTCTGCTGCATTTTGCACAGCAAGTAATTTGTCACGGCTGCTAGAACTTGCGTGGCGATCTGGGTGAACTGCACGCTGCAGCTCAAGATAGTGTTTATTAATAGTCGCTAAATCAATGTTGTAATCTACTGGAATTGCAAATAACTCAAAGTAACGCATTACATAATCCAACTCGGTAAACAGGAAAGAACAAAGCCCTACATAGGCAGGGCTTCAAGCAAAGAAAGTTTTTAAAGCTTAAACGGTGAAGCTTTCGCCGCAACCACACTCATCGGCTTGGTTCGGGTTGTTAAACTTAAACCCTTCGTTCAAACCTTCTTTGGTGTAATCAAGCTCAGTACCATCAATGTAGACTAAGCTTTTGGCATCAACGATAACTTTCACACCACGGCTTTCAAAAATTTCGTCGCCGTCTGCTAACTCATCAACAAATTCAAGAACATAAGCAAGACCTGAACAGCCCGTCGTTTTAATGCCAACGCGTAGGCCAATGCCTTTGCCGCGATTTGCTAAAAATGATTCTACGCGGTTTGCTGCCGCATCTGTCAATGTCACTGCCATGAATTTATCTCTTACTTCGCTTGTTTGCTTTTGTAGTCAGCAATTGCTGCTTGAATCGCGTCTTCTGCTAAAATTGAACAGTGAATTTTCACTGGCGGTAATTCAAGCTCAGCACTGATATCAGTGTTTTTGATTGTTGCAGCTTCATCTAATGTTTTGCCTTTTACCCACTCAGTTACAAGTGAAGAAGAAGCGATTGCGCTACCACAACCATATGTTTTGAATTTTGCGTCTTCAATTACACCTTCTGGTGATACTTTGATTTGCAATTTCATTACGTCACCACATGCTGGTGCACCCACCATACCTGTTGCAACTGACGGATCATTTTTGTCTAAAGCACCCACGTTACGTGGATTTTCAACATGATCGATTACTTTATCACTATAAGCCATAATACTATCCTCACTACCTGCTAGCGGCGGCGATCACTGATTAGTGATGCGCCCACTCAACTGAATCTAAATCAATACCTTCTTGATGCATTTCCCATAGAGGAGACATCTCACGTAAACGGCCGATCGAGTTTTTGATTAGTTCAACGGTGTAATCAATCTCTTCTTCAGTCGTAAAGCGGCCAATGCTGAAACGAATTGAGCTGTGTGCCAACTCGTCATTACGGCCTAATGCACGTAGTACATAAGAAGGCTCTAAGCTTGCTGAGGTACAGGCTGAACCTGATGAAACAGCAATGTCTTTAACAGCCATTAATAACGACTCACCTTCAACAAAGTTGAAGCTGATATTTACAATACCTGGAACTGAGTGACTTGGTTCACCATTGAAGTAAACTTCGTCCATATCAGCCATGATGCCATCGATCAGGCGCTTACGAAGTGCGCTGATGTGTGCATGGTCTTTTTCGAAATCTTCTTTAGCGATTCTAAATGCCGCACCCATACCAACTAATTGGTGAGTAGCTAGTGTGCCTGAACGCATACCACGCTCATGACCACCACCGTGCATTTGCGCTTCTAAACGTGCGCGAGGCTTACGACGAACATAAAGTGCGCCTACACCTTTCGGGCCATATACTTTGTGGCCAGAGAACGACATGAAATCTACTTTTAACTGTTGCACGTCGATAAGTACTTTACCTGCGCTTTGTGCAGCATCTACGTGGAACATAATTTTGCGCTCACGGCACATTTCGCCGATTGTCGCGATATCTTGGATAACACCTAGCTCGTTATTTACGTGCATTACGCTCACAAGTACTGTGTCGTCACGCATTGCAGCTTCAAGCTTTTTAAGGTCAAGTAAACCGTTTTCTTCAACGTCCATATAGGTTACTTCGAAACCTTGACGTTCTAGTTCACGACACGTATCAAGCACTGCTTTGTGCTCTGTTTTAACAGTGATAACGTGCTTGCCTTTCTTCTTATAGAACTGCGCAGCACCTTTAATTGCTAGGTTATTTGATTCTGTAGCACCTGAAGTGAAAACAATTTCACGCGGGTCAGCGTTGATCAGATCAGCAATATCTGTACGTGCTTGATCAACGGCTTCTTCTGCTTGCCAACCAAAACGGTGTGAGCGTGATGCAGGGTTACCAAAATTACCGTCCATAGTCAGGCATTGCATCATTTCTTTTGCCACACGTTCATCAACAGGCGTGGTTGCTGCGTAATCTAAATAAATCGGTAACTTCATTTCTCTCTCCGCTTTCGTCAAGCTACAGTTGACAGCTTACTTGAATGTTTTCCAGTTGCTTAATTGCATTGTTGATGCTGTTATCTTGGCGCGATGCGACTTCTTTCACATCTGACTTTTCCACCAATTCAGCAAGGGTAATACTATTTAAAAACTCTTCGATACGTGCGCTTAAGTCCGACCATAAGGTATGAGTCAAACAACGCATGCCGCTTTGGCAGCCACCCGTTGCATTGTGGCAACGTGTTGCATCAACAGACTCATCAACGGCGTTAATCACATCGCCGACAGAAATTTCGTTCGCTTCTCGACCTAGTAAATATCCGCCACCTGGGCCACGCACAGAGGTCACAAGGCCGTTTTTACGTAAACGGGCGAATAGTTGCTCAAGGTAAGATAACGAAATCTCTTGGCGTTCAGAAATATCGGCAAGAGGCACTGCACCCACATTTGTATGTAGTGCAACATCCAACATGGCGGTTACTGCGTATCTGCCTTTTGATGTTAACTTCATGGAGCCCCCGATGTTACTGCACGCTAAGGTGTGCAAATTTTAATTACCAGACCAAAATAGTCAAGTATTATCACTTGATAAAAATTGATACTTGCCATTGATAAAACCGAATACTTGACAAAAACAGTCAAGTACTGGGTACATTGTAATTACCTGAGTAATTTAGTCAAGTATTATACTTATAACCTGTGATTATTTAATAGACTTATTAATAGAGGTAAGAATACCGCGTAAGATGTTCATCTCAGCTTCTTCTGGACGTGCGCGGTTAAATAAACGACGTAGTTTAGTCATCACCATGCCTGGGTGCTGTTTGATGATAAAACCTGTGTCGTTTAGCGTTTGCTCTAGATGCTCATAGAAAAGCTCAGTTTGCTTCGCATTTGGGTAGGTTACTTCGTCTTCTTCTTGTACTTTTGGCTGATTATTTAAATATGCCATACGTGTTTCATAACACAGTGTTTGCACGGCCATCGCGAGATTTAACGAGCTGTACTCAGGATTTGCAGGAATACATACGTGGTAGTTACATTGTTGTAGTTCTTCGTTCGTTAAACCACTATTTTCGCGACCAAATACGAGTGCAACAGGACCCTGTTCAGCCTCAGCCACTAACTTTTCACCACATTCACGCGGCTCAACCATTGGCCAAGATAAAGTACGTGAGCGTGCGCTGGTACCAATTGTTAAGCCACAATCAGCAATCGCATCTGCCAGTGTATCAACAACCACTGTTTTACCTAAAACATCCGTTGCACCGGCAGCAAGCGCACTCGCATGACTGTCAATCTCACAAGCAGGGTCAACAAGATATAAATTTGATAAGCCCATCGTTTTCATAGCACGTGCCGCTGAGCCAATATTACCAGAATGTGATGTGTTAACTAATACGATACGAATATCATCAAGTGTCATTGCGTTGTTACTTACTGAAAGTCAAAAATTGCGGGGATTATAACATAGCTATCAGCTATCAGCTATC
>NZ_PNCZ01000051.1:0-1617 GCF_005887425.1 Pseudoalteromonas sp. S2721 | reverse complement strand
GCTGATAGCTGATAGCTGATTTTGGAGGTTCTATGTCTGATTTGGTTTTTTCTGATTCGTTTATCGACGGTGACTTTTACTCTACGAGCCAGCGTTTTAGTGTAGATAATCCCGCAACCGCAGAGGCGATCACTCATGTCTCTGATATTGATGAAGCAGGAGTTGAGCTGGCTATAAAAAGTGCTGACGAGGCATTTAGCAAACTAAAGCAAACAACTGCAACCGAGCGAAGTGAAACGTTGCGTCGCTGGTATGAGTTGGTTATTGAGCACAAGCAACAGCTTGCTGAATTGATGACTAAAGAGCAGGGTAAGCCTTTAAAAGAAGCCTTGGGCGAAGTTGAATACGGTGCGGGCTTTATTAAGTGGTTTAGCGAAGAAGCAAAGCGCAGTTATGGCGACACCATCCCTGCCACTGACAGTAAGCATCGTTTAACAACGATCAAGCAGCCCATTGGTGTGGTGGCTGGTATTACCCCTTGGAATTTCCCGATTGCGATGATCACCCGTAAAGTGGCACCCGCTTATGCCGCGGGTTGTAGTTTTGTGATTAAGCCTTCGGAGCATACGCCATTATGCGCTATTGCCTTAGCCTACCTTGCTGATAAAGCGGGGTTTGTAAAAGGGGCGCTAAATGTGGTGGTCTCTGAAAACGCAAAAATGGTGGGTAAGATCATGACTGAGTCTCAGCGTGTGCGTAAATTCACATTCACAGGCTCAACCGGTGTAGGTAAGCAGTTACTATCGCAGTGCGCTTCAACCATTAAGCAAACGTCGATGGAACTTGGCGGCAATGCCCCGTTCATTATTTTTGATAATGCCGATTTAGATGAAGCAGTTGCAGGCCTTATGGGGGCTAAATTTAGAAACGCAGGACAAACCTGTGTTGCCGCAAACCGCATATTTGTTCAGCGCTCAGTGCTTGAAACGGTACTCGAAAAACTCACAGACAAAGTGGCTGAGTTAAAGGTAGGCAATGGACTTGATGACGGGGTAGATATCGGCCCATTAATTTACCCTAAAGCAAAAGAGAAAGTTCAAACGCTTGTGCAAGATGCAGTTGATAAAGGGGCGTCGTTAATCGGTGATAACAGTGAGCTTGAAGGCAGTTTTCAAGCGCCATTAATTTTAACTGATGTGACACCAGAGATGGATATCTATCATGATGAAGTGTTTGGCCCTGTAGTCAGCATCATCGCTTTTGATGACGAACAAGAAGTACTTCAGCTTGCGAACGACGTACCTTACGGTTTAGCCGCATATTTTTATAGTGAAAACATCAAGCAAGTTTATCGCGTAAGCGAAGCACTTGAATACGGCATGATAGGTATTAACGAAGGGCTTATCTCAAACCCAGTAGCGCCATTTGGCGGCGTTAAACAGTCTGGTTTAGGCCGAGAAGGCGGTCACCAAGGGTTAGATGAGTACCTAGAAGAGAAGTATCTTTGTGTTAAGGTTTGAGCTATAACTCCGTTCGGCTCAAACTTATAACTATTCTTCACAAAGAGGATAAGAGGGCGCTTAGCTTTAGAGGAAGTAAACAATGATCTTGTGGTTTCCTCGTTCTTTTCTCATTCTCTCCTCTTTGTGCAATTACTTTCGCGCGAAATAAATTTCA
>NZ_PNCZ01000050.1:0-15161 GCF_005887425.1 Pseudoalteromonas sp. S2721 | reverse complement strand
ACCTGAACGCTCTGAGAATGAGCCGAATGAGTTCAGTGAGCTTGAACGAAGAGCATCAGCTACAGTGAAGTCACCTTCCATTTTAATATCAGCAGATGTGATGCTGATTACAGGTGATGCACCTTCTAGGTCAGTACGCTTGATGCGTGAACCTGTTACCTGAATACGCTCAACTTTTTCTGCGCTATTTTCTTCAGCAGCAAAAGAAGATGCAGAAAATGCAGCTGTTGATGCAGCACTAAAAGCAATCGCTAAGCGAACCGCTTTAGAAACTTGATTATTTAACATTTGATTCTCCCTGGACCACTCTATTGTGGTTATATTTAGCATAAGCTTGTTTATTATTTGTTATCGCATCAGGACTGCGACCAACAAATAATAAACAAATTAAACAAAATATCCAGACATTTATTTATAAAAAATTAATAAAAAACCACAAATGCAACCAAACTTTAATCCATTGTTTAAAATTCACACTAAACAAAATAACTATAAAAACACAGGAAAACAGGTACAAAAAAACAACCCTAAACTTTAAAACAACTGAATTTGCTTACTTTTCACTGACTGCTCGATAGTACCTAAATTTGCAAAAATCACTTCAACTATTGGCAACAATTGTTTGTTAACATAAATGCTATAATCATGGTTGTGGCAACCCATGTAGTACTCGACACCCTGAGTTGTATAAACATATTCAATTATTTGACCACGCTGAAATGCAAAATGTGGGTTTTCAGCTAAATACTGCTTAGCTGCTTTTGCATGAGGAGGGATGTTTTTTTGATAATCAGCTAGGTGCCGGCCTAATCGTTTGCGATACACGAGTAATGAGTCAAACTCTCCCGCATAGAGTTTTTTAACGTACCTATCAAAGGCTTGTATTATTAATTCTTGACTGTAATTTTCGGAGAATAAAATCTCAAATAATTCTATTTGAAACTTGTGGGCAAGCTCTGTCCAATCACTCCTAACGGTTTCCATACCTTTGAAGACTAATTTTGAGGTGCCATCTTTTTCGACTTTTCCTACATAGCGCTTTTTAGACCCTGTTGTTTTTCCTCTAATTGTGGGCATAAAAAATGGGCTATAATGGGTTTCGTACTCGATCTCTAAGAAACTATCTATTCTATAATCTTGCTGTAATACACGCTGCCAGCGTTTGTTAATTTTTCTTGCCAGTACCGTACCAATTTCATTACAGTTTAGTGAATTTAGATCATCATCAAGCTTAACAAAAGTCGAATCTGTATCACCATAAATGACTTCATAACCCCACTCTTCAATCCATTGCTTGGTTGTTTGCATAATTTCATGGCCGCGCAAAGTAATTGAACTCGACAATCGCGGGTCATAAAAGCGACAACCTTTCGAGCCAAGTACACCATATAAACTATTCATGATGATTTTGATTGCTTGAGAGAGCATAGGTTGTTTTTTGTCTTTTGCTATTTGTCTGGTCACTGACAGCTCACGAATAAGCTCAGGTAAATGATGCGCAGTGCGTGAAAAGTGCGCCTGATTAAATCCTTCGATTGTATTATCTGGACTTTTTAAACCTTCAATAAGACCGAGAGGGTCTATGCAAAATGTTCGCATTATTGACGGATAGAGACTTTTGTAATCAAGCACCAAAATATTCTTATATAGGCCAGGCTGCGATGACATGACATAACCACCAGGGCTATCAAAACTTAAGCCATGATCGCCTAAATTAGGGGCTACATAGCCACTTCTATGCAGTAACGGCAGATAAAGGTTAGTGAAGGCTGCAACTGAGCCGCCCATTCGTTCTAATTCAAGCCCTGTAAGCTGGCTTCTTACAACTGCAAAATCAAGTAACTTAAGTTTCTCAAAGATCCTCATCACTAAAATACAATCTTGCCTGTTGTAGTTAGCAAGAGACAGTTTGTCTTCATTAAACTGGCGAATAATTTCTTCAAGACGATTATCTGTATTTATTAGCTTCTCTTCGCCAAGCTCAATACTCGCTACATTGGCAAGACTAAAACTATCGTAATGATAAGTAGCGTTTTTTAAGGTATCAATACCATCAACAACTACGCGTCCTGGTATTGTAATACGGGTAAAATTACCTTGCCGCAGCTGCATTTTTTCTTTATTGCGGCCAAGCGGCAATTCGACACCGAGTGCTTCTGCACGGGCATGTAACACGCTGAAGTCAAACTCAATCACATTCCAGCCAATAATCACATCAGGGTCGACAGTTTCAATATGTATACAAAGCTGATTGAGTAAATCAATTTCATCTACACACCAATGAAGATTAAATTCAAGTTCACTGGTATCTTGTGGCTGGCCTATCATCAATACGGTATCTATATTTGCCCCAACTAGACCTATTGAAAATAGCACTCCTTCACCATTACATTCTATATCGAGTGACAAACTTGAAAACTGCGGTGTAAAATCGCTATTTTTTTTGAACTTAGTATCCGTTAAAACAGGATATGGGTGGCTTTTTATTTGTCTTCCTTGAGCCCAAACTGCCCCTTTAATGAAACGTTCCATTAAAAATCTATCTATAGGACGAATATCATCTTCATATACTTTTATATGCTGTGCTTTGAGTCGTTTCGCAGCATTGTAATAGTGCTTTAAAGAAGAAAAATAACAAGAAACAACTTGTTCCTGCATAAAGCTCTTCAGTGCAACAGGTTTCATTTCACAAAAAATACCATGCTCTGAAAATACTCTATTCGCAGCGTCTATTTGTGATTTATTAATAAAGAACACTGCTTTTTGTGGCGTGCTTATTAATTTAACTGGCCCTTGCTTAGATAAAATCCACACCACAATCGAAATACCCTTAGCACTATCGTAGCATTGCGTGGAGAGAATAAAGCCGGAGGCTAACTGCATGTAATTAAACCTTTTTAATATAATTTAGGCATATTAGTTAAGCAAAGCTAAGTTGATTAACTAATTAAAGTAACAAGTCGCTTGTAGTTGCCCAGTTAAATCTCTAAAATTCATTACTGTAATTATATACATACTTTAGGTTTTCTGGGCATGCTTTCTGACTCTTTAAAAAAAACAATTCGGCAAATTCATAAGCATGTTGCTGATAACCTCACCGATTACCGCCCTCGAAGCAGTCAAAACTATTTAGTTGCCGAGATAGCAAAAACATTGGCTGGCGAATATCACAAGAGCCAACGAATTTGTGTTATTGAAGCAGGCACCGGGACCGGTAAGTCGCTAGCGTATTGTCTAGGGGCATTGCCTTTAGCGATGGCCAAGAAAAAGAAATTAGTGATTTCGACGGCAACCGTTGCTCTACAAGAACAGTTAATTAGTAAGGAGCTGCCTTTTTTTAAAGAGCACTCTGGCCTCGACATCAAGTTTGATTTAGTGAAAGGTCGACAGCGTTATATCTGTGCACAAAAACTGAGTGCCGCCGTCAATGGCGACAGTCAAACGCAAATGGAGTTTATGCCGACCCTATCATCGCCCCTTTCAGATATGGAAACCAAATGCTTAAAGCAACTTTATGATGCTTATTCAAAAAAGCAATGGCAAGGCGACCGCGATAGCTGGGCTGATACAATTCCTGATAAAGTGTGGAATTTAATTGCTTGTGATAAGCATTCATGCCAACGACAAATGCGCGCTCATCAGCTCTGCCCTTTTCATATGGCACGTCAGCGTCTGATGCAAATGGATGTGCTAGTGATCAACCATTCTCTATTACTGGCTGATCTTGATTTGGGTGGCGGTAAGATTCTACCTGAACCTGACGATACGATTTATGTTATCGATGAAGCACACCATTTAGCGCACATCACCCGCGACTTCTCTTCTGCCGCAGCAACCATTAAAGGCACCATAGACTGGCTCGACAAGCTGGTTAAATTTGCCGGCAAAATGGCCAATGTGCTCGTAGGTCAAAAAGCGATTGGGCAAAATTTTAAGCTCAGTGACAGTATCAATGATGCCGGTAAAAATTTAAAAGTAGTGCGTGATATTCTTGATAACGCAGACTTTAATTATAACAGTGATGACACCTATCGTTTTGAACATGGTGAAATCCCAGCATCTTTACATGCCAAAGCAAAAGATATTAGCGATGCCACCCTTGATGCCCTAAGAGCACTCAACAAGATGCACGATACCTTAGTGCAAGACGTAAGTGATGGCGATGTAAAACCTTATGTGGCCGATCCAATCTTGGCTGAAAGTGGTCAGTACATTAATCGTCTAGAGTTATTAAACAAGCTGTGGTTTAGTTACGCCACAAAAGGCGAAGGTATTCCCCATGCGCGCTGGATCAAACGCTTAGAATATAAGAACCATCACGACCATTTACTTAGTGATTGCCCTATTGAAGTTGGCTATTACCTTAAAGATAAATTATGGAATCAATGTGCGGGTGCCGTGCTTTGTTCAGCCACCTTAACTGCATTGGGTTCATTTGATCACTTTGCTTATGAATGCGGTCTTGCCAAAGAAGAAGGCGTAAAATACATAAAAGTCCCTTCTCCATTTGATTACCCTAAACAAGCGACGCTGCATATTCCTGCAAGTCATATTGAGCCAACCGATAAAGCGTTTAGTGATCACTTAGCTGAGCAATTGCCCAAATTCCTTGATGATAAAAAAGCAAATTTAGTGTTATTTGCCTCTTATTGGCAGATGGATCATGTTGTTAAAGCATTACGTAGCAAAGGAATTGAGGTCTTAGTGCAAGGAGAAATGTCTCGTGAAGCCCTGCTTAAAAAACATAAAGCCAATGTGGATTTAGGCCGTGCTAGCTATTTATTTGGCACTCAAAGTTTATCTGAGGGTCTTGATTTACCAGGTAAATACTTAGAAAACCTAGTAATTACAAAAATTCCATTTGCGGTGCCTACCTCACCAATAGAAGAAGCGCAGGCCGAGTTTGTGCAAAGTAAAGGTGGCAACCCGTTTCTTTCGATAACCGTACCTGATGCGGCAAAGAAATTAGTACAAAGCTGTGGTAGACTGCTGCGCAAAGAAAATGATCAGGGTCGCATTACTATCCTTGATCGCCGACTAGTGACCAAGCGATATGGCAAAGCCATGCTCGATACCTTGCCACCTTTTAAAAGACAAATTGATTATTAATGTTTGAATTAGCTTTAGACCCAACAACCTGGGCACTATTATGTGCAGTTGCACTAGCAGCCGGCTTTATTGACGCAATTGCAGGCGGCGGTGGCATGTTAACGGTACCTGCACTATTAACCGCAGGTTTGCCGCCTCACCTCACATTAGGTACCAATAAACTTGCAGCAAGTTTTGGTTCATTGACAGCCAGCGTAACGTATTTTCGTAAAAAGTTGTTCAACCCACGGTTTTGGGCTGCGTCCATTTTAGCAACAGCCATTGGGGCGCTCGTAGGTACTTTAGTGGTAGATTACTTAAGTATTGAATTTTTAAATAAATTACTACCGGTGGTGATTATTTTAGTCGCTTGTTACAGCTTATTTGGCAGTTTAAGTACAACTGAGCATAACGAGTTACCAGAGCTTGATAGTAAAACTAAAGTTAAACAGTGGCTGCAAGGGCTTGGACTTGGGTTTTTTGATGGTTTAGCAGGCCCCGGCACTGGCACATTTTGGACCGCATCAAATAGCCTTTTATATAAAATGAGCTTATTGCTTAACTGTGGTCTTGCCCGCTCAATGAATTTTGTTTCAAACTTTATTTCATTGATCACTTTCGTTGCACTTGGCCATGTAAACTTTCTACTTGGTATCACAATGGGTTTTTTCTTGATGCTTGGAGCATGGTTAGGAGCACATTCTGCAATAAAGTTTGGTAGTAAAATGATCCGCCCAGTGTTTAACACTGTGGTTATAGTGTTAGCATTAAAGTTAATCTATGAGGCTTATTTATAAATGCAATCGACTGCTTTTGATAAACTACGTTCACAAATTGAAAGACTCAAACAATTAGCCACACAATTTGATAAGGGTAATTTATTTGCTAAAAATCGCTATATGCAAGCCCAGCCAAGTTTGTTTGATAAAGCCGTGTTTAGTACGAAAAGTATGATGCTGGCTGACTATGTAACCGAAATCGAAGATGAGCTTAACAGCCTGCCGCCAGCTGAGCATCGCCATGCTTATCAATATGCGCTTGAGCGTATTGCCATTCAAGTCGAAGCGGTATTCAATGTAATCAAATCAACCCCAGTATGGGCTAAAGAAAATAAATACAGCTTTAAGCCGAAAGCTAAGCCACAAGTTTATAAGCAAGCAGTAAAAAAAATCATGCAGTCATCCCATGAACTGTATGACGAACTAAAACAAACCCATGAGTTTGAACGCCGCTTAGTTTTGATGATCGAAGAGCGAAAACTTAAGCTCGACGCTGCAAATGCACAGCAAGCAACCGAAATTAATAAAGAAATATTAGCTTTACATGCAAGACTTGGCCGTTGTCGAAAGGCTATTTCAGCCACTGAAGACAAAATTCAGCAAGTCGAAAAGCAACAGCTGAGATAATGTTTTACTATCATCCAAATTATTCAGCGTTAACTTTACCCGAGCGTCACCGCTTTCCCATTGATAAATACCGCATGTTAAAACAGCTTGTTAGCAACTTTATTGATGAGCAGCATTTTATTACCCCACAACAAGCCACTAGAGCGCAGCTTGCTCTGTGCCATAACCCCGAGTATATCGACGCTTTTTTAACTGGTAGCCTTGATAGCAAAGCAATTAAAAAAATGGGCTTTCCTTGGTCCACTGAGTTGGTTGAGCGAACACTTTACTCTGTTGGCGCAAGTATTCAAGGCGCTGAGTTTGCTTTGCAACAGGGTGCTGCTTTTAACCTAAGTGGTGGTTATCATCATGCTTTTACGAGCTATGGTAGTGGTTTTTGTATTTTTAATGACTTAGCGATAGCCGCAGCACACTTAATTAATACCGAGCAAGCCGACACCGTATTAATTTTTGACTGTGACGTCCACCAAGGGGATGGCACAGCCGAAGTTACACAAGCACATCCTCAAATCATTAGCTGCTCAATTCATTGTCAGCAAAACTTCCCGCGTATTAAACAGCAATCAAACTACGATTTTGCGTTAGAGCATGGCACTTCAGATACTGAATACCTTGAAACAGTAAAACAAGCTTTAGCCTTAACAATTAGACTCCACCAGCCAGATATCATTTTGTATAACGCCGGCGCAGACATCGCAACAGATGACGAATTAGGACACTTTCAAGTGAGTTTAGAAGGCGTGTATCAGCGTGACCATTTTGTATTAAACCAAGCCAAGGAAGCAAAAATCCCAGTGTTTTCAGCCATGGGCGGTGGCTACCAACGAAATGTAAGCCGTTTGGTTGAAGTTCATAGCCAGCTTTATAGGGCAGCTGTCGATTTATTTTAAAGCTTGGTATACACTAAAAGTGACTTTTAAATAAGGCTAACTTTGTATGAAATTGCATGACGACATTCATAATTACTATGAAAAATTGGTTGTCGAAGACATCTCAAAACGAAACTTAGAAGCGACCTATAGTGATGATGTTATGGCAGATTTATGCTGCACAGTATTAAATCAACTGCCTGCTCGTTACATTCGCTACGATGTCGATATGGAATTTTATTTACCGCAAAAAGAACGTATTAGAATGGAGCAACAAGTGCAAACAGCTATTGATGTAGCGATCAGCCAAGTCGCTAAGAAAAAGGAATTGCAAAAATGAGCAGTGAGTTAGAAGGTGCGCCTAACTATATTAAAATTGCTGTTGACCTTATTATGCTATTAGAGCAAAACGATGTCCCCGCCGAAGATGTATTAGCAGCTTTAGAAATCGTTAAGTCTGATTTCGAAAAGAAACTTCCAAAATCAACCGATTAATAGTCCGAAAATGGCGAGTATTAGAGCAGAAATTTGTTATGCTCAGGTTTTATAATTCAAGAATGTAAAACCATGTCATTGCCAAGTTTATTACGCTTATTCATCCTTGCTGCTATTTGGGGCGCTTCCTTCTTATTTATGCGCATGGCAGCGAATAGCTTAGGCCCTGCAGTATTAATTGAGTTAAGAGTTGGCTTTGCTGCAATTACACTGTTTATTTTTGCGATGTACTTACGAAAGCAACTCGCTTTCACGACCCACAAAAAGCATTTTTTCATTATTGGCGCACTTAATTCCGCCCTTCCCTTTTTATTGTTTGCCTATGCAGCGCAAACAATTAATGCCTCAACCTTATCCATATTAAATTCAACGACCCCTATTTGGGGTGCCATCGTTGGTATTGTATGGAGTAAAACGAAACCCACCAAAAGTATGTTACTTGGCTTGCTATTAGGTTTAACTGGCGTAGCCATTTTAGTAGGGCAAAATAGCCTGATTATCGACACGCAAGCAATCACAGCAATTGTAGCTGCATTGTGTGCCTCGCTCAGCTATGCCATTGCATCTCATTACACAAAACATGCACCTAAGTTATCTGCTTTTGATAATGCCCATGGCAGTATGTGGGCGGCAAGTATTATGGTTCTACCACTTATTTTTGTTATTCCTGCCAGAGAAATTCCAAGTAATGAGGTGATGCTTGGTGTGGTGGCACTCGGTGTGCTATGTACTGCGGTGGCATATATCTTGTTCTTCCGTTTGATTGATGACATTGGCCCAACCTCAGCGCTGACTGTTACTTTTTTAATTCCATTATTTGGCATTGTTTGGGGCAATTTAATTTTAGATGAGCAAATTGGACCTAATACCTTGGTTGGCGCATTGTGTGTTATCGCGGGTACCATGCTGGTCACCGGCTTTATTCGTATCAAGCCATTTTTAAAACGAAACACCTTGTAACAGAATCACCTTTGCAATTAAAAAATCAGGCTATAATCTATACATAATTTTTAAATAATAAGGAGAGTGCTATGTCAGGGACAACCATGGTGGTATTGATTGTCTTGATTTCTGTGGGTTCAGGTGTGATTTATGATATGTATAAAAAACATTTAGAGTTTAAATCTCGAACATTAAAAGACAGCAAAGAAGCGAACGAACATGTCGCTGCAGTAACAAAAGAGCTTGTAGAGCTAAAAGAGCGTGTGCAAACGCTCGAAGCCATCGTTACTGATTCAAGCTACAGCGTAAAACAAGAAATTAATAAACTCTAATTAAGTTAGCTCTTATTAAGTTAATAATGCACTGTATTGTTCAAGCACAGGCTGATAGTAATCGGCGTCTTGATTTAACATACGTTGGTAATGAGCACATAACTGCTTTAGATAAGCTTGGTGCTCTTTACTTGTTAGCTGCCACATTTGCTGGCCAACTCGAGTGATCGACTGCGAAGAAGACGCACTCATGGCAATAACTTCATAAAATCGTTTGTTTTCACACACCAACTGCTCAGATACGAGCCCCAATGGCAGTGTCTGCAAATAGCTGCGAACTTGATAACTGTGATGTACAGGGCAAACAATAAAGTCGATATGCGTATTTGGCTGTTGACTAACAATCTGCGCTAAAAATCGCACTAATAACTCACCTCCCACCCCCGCAATAATAACAAGGTGACGCTTTTTAGGATCTGGTGAAATCATTGCCACATCTTGGCAATGTACCTGCCAACGGCCGCGTTGCTCACTTGTGGCAAAACGTTCGAGTTTATCACTTAGTACCTGCATCAGCTCAGGCACAATATCAACGAAATGTATAAACTGGGCTTTATTTTGCTGTAATAGCTCAATCCCTAACAAACCGTGATCGCAGCAACAATCCCAGATTTCGTCATACCCAGAATCAACTACATCAACAATGGCTGAAAGTCGTTTACTCAGTGCCATTAGTTTGCTGTTTTATAGACTAACGCTTTTAAGCTGCGATCACTGTCAACCTCAATAAAGCCATCAGTAGGAGCTAGTCGCTCAACAAAACTAATTGCTCCTTGTGTATGATCGCTAATGAGATCTTTAAACGCCTGCTCAGATAGCTCAGGGCTATTTGCACACAGTAACAACTGGGTGTTTTCATTTAGCAGCTCAGGTAAACGACGTAGGATTTTTTGATAATCCTTGGTCAATATAAAACTGCCTTTTTGAAAACTCGGCGGGTCTACGATGATCAATTCATACGGTGCTGATTTTTTAAGCTTACCGAATGATTTTAGAATATCGTGCGGAAAATAACTAACACCTTGATCAAAACCATTTAGCTGATGATTTTGTTTACCTGTTCGCAGCACCCCTTTATTCATGTCCATATTAATAACTTGGTCTGCCCCCCCCTGCATTGCTGCAACAGAGAAGCCACACGTGTATGAAAATAAGTTGAGCACTTTTGCATTTTTACTATTAGCTTGAACAAACTCCCGGCCACGGCGCATATCAGGGAAAATCCCAGTATTTTGGCGACTCAATAAATCGACTTTAAACTTAATACCATTTTCACTGACATGGTGCTCTTGGGGTAATTCACCATGCATAAGCGCGTTGCGGGTGTTAATGCCGCTACGTTGTTGGTAAACCAATGCACTGACAAGCGCTGGCGCATTCTCTTGCGCCCATTGCCACAGGGTATCAGTTAATTGCGCAAGTACTTGTTCATCTATTTCTTGATATGAAACTAAAAAGAGTGCTGGCGGATAAAAGTCTAAGTTTATGTGGCTCAGCTCAGCGACTGAGTGACCACGGCCATGGAATACACGACATAATTCATTAGCAGCAAGTGGCGCCTCTGCTAAAGCATTTAAAATGGCAGAAAAATCGTTTGTCATCATCTTTAGTTAATTAACTGTTGTTGTAATTCGTGAATTTCATCACGCACAGACGCCGCTTTTTCAAACTCAAGATCGCTAGCATAAGCATGCATTTTCGCTTCAAGAGCTTTGATTTGGCTGGCAATATCTTTCGCGCTGAGCACTTGTTTAGACTCTTTACGCACTAACTTAAGGTTGTCTTTCGGGCTTGCTTCTTCGCCCACATCCATAATGTCGGTAATACTTTTAACCAGTGCTTGTGGCTCAATACCATGTTCAAGGTTATAAGCTTGTTGTTTTTCACGGCGGCGGTCTGTTTCATCAATGGCTTGTCGCATTGAATTAGTGATGCGGTCGCCATACAGAATTGCTTTACCATTTAAGTGACGCGCAGCACGCCCTATGGTTTGAATAAGTGAACGAGTCGAACGTAAGAAACCTTCTTTATCGGCATCAAGTATCGCCACCAGTGAAACTTCTGGCATGTCGAGACCTTCTCGCAATAAGTTAATGCCTACTAACACATCAAATACGCCAGCACGTAAATCACGAATAATTTCAACCCGTTCAACAGTGTCGATGTCTGAGTGCAAATAGCGTACTTTTACGTCATGGTCATTGAGATAGTCGGTTAAATCTTCTGCCATACGCTTAGTTAACGTGGTTACAAGCACCCGCTCATTCACTTCTACTCGTTTATAGATTTCTGAGAGTAAGTCATCAACCTGGGTGCCCACAGGGCGTACTTCAATTTCTGGATCAATAAGCCCGGTCGGACGAATGACCTGCTCTGCAACCTCCCCTGATGAGCGCTCAAGCTCAAAGTCACCAGGGGTTGCCGACACATAAATAGTTTGCGGCGCAATGGCTTCAAATTCTTCAAAGCGTAATGGGCGGTTATCTAACGCCGATGGCAAGCGAAAGCCATACTCAACAAGATTTTCTTTACGGCTTCTATCGCCTTTATACATAGCACCAATTTGCGACACAGTAACGTGTGATTCATCAATAATCATCAATGCATCATCAGGTAAGTAATCTAATAATGTCGGCGGTGGATCGCCCGGTGTTCTGCCAGATAAGTATCGCGAATAGTTTTCGATGCCAGAGCAATAACCAAGCTCGGTCATCATTTCAATATCGTACTGGGTGCGCTGAGCAATACGTTGCTCTTCCACAAGTTTGTTGGCACTGAGTAACTGAGCTCGGCGGTCTTTAAGCTCATCTTTAATTTTATCAATGGCATCAAGAATTTTTTCACGGGGTGTTACATAGTGGGTTTTTGGATAAATAGTCGCACGTACAATATGCTTTTCAACTGCTCCTGTAAGCGGGTCAAAAATACTTAAGCGCTCAATTTCATCGTCAAACATCTCCACACGCACAGCGTAAGTATCCGATTCAGCAGGAAATATATCGACCACTTCGCCACGTACGCGATAAGTACCGCGGCTAAATTCAATATCATTGCGTGTATATTGCAATTCAGCAAGCCGACGCAGCATATCGCGCTGATCGACGGTTTCACCTACTTTTAGTAAAAGCATCATCTTCATGTATGAGTCAGGGTCGCCCAAACCATAAATAGCAGACACCGAAGCCACAATAATGGTATCACGTCGTTCAAGCAGCGCTTTGGTGGCACTTAAACGCATTTGTTCAATGTGCTCATTAATAGACGCGTCTTTTTCAATAAAGGTATCGCTGGCAACAACGTAGGCTTCTGGCTGGTAATAATCATAATAAGATACAAAATACTCAACCGCATTATGAGGGAAAAACTCTTTCATTTCACCGTAAAGCTGTGCAGCGAGTGTTTTGTTGTGTGCCATAATAATGGTTGGCCGATTCAAATCATTAATGATATTGGCCATGCTGAAGGTTTTACCGGTTCCTGTAGCCCCTAATAATGTTTGATGTGCAAGCCCAGCCTCTAGGCCATCTTTTAACTGTGCAATGGCCGTTGGTTGGTCACCACTTGGCTGAAACTTAGAAACTAGTTGGAAATGGTCGCTCATGAATGACACTCCTTCATATATGACTCACTTAACCCATCAACTTCTTTGATAAACCATTTATAGGCAACCATTGCCGTAAATAAGTTACCAATCGCGGCACCAATAAATAAACCAGTTAAACCTGCAATTTCGCTGCCTATATAAGCAAATGGTACATAAAAAACAAACAGTCGTACCACACTTAAAATCAGGGCATTCATTGGTTTATGTAAGGCATTAAATGAAGAGTTAGATAAAATAATCACCCCCTGCAGGCCATAACTCAGTGGTAAGATATAAATGAATAACTTAATCACATCCATTACCGCTTGCTCTTTACCAAATACATCCGCGATAAAGCCAGAGGTTAACAGCAGTAAAATATAAATAGCGAACTGCCAAATCATCACGAATTTCAAGGTTTTTGAGTAAGCTTCTTTAACACGTTCAAACTTACCTGCCCCAAAGTTTTGACTTACAAATGGTGGTAAGGTCATTGATAAAGCAAGCACCACAAGGCTTGCGATAGATTCAATGCGACTGCCTACACCAAACGCTGCAACCGCCTCAGGGCCATGCTTAGCTACTAATGCCGTCATGACCGCCATCGCTATTGGCGTCAACATATTTGCGCCTGCCGCCGGTAAACCTATTTTAAGAATTTTACGAACTGAACTAACTGCTGTTTGCTGACCAGCATGCAGGCTCAACAAACCGTTCTTAATTGCCAGAATATATAAAATAATAATTACTGCAACCGCCCAAGCAATAACACTCGCAATAGCAGCCCCTTGTATACCTAAGGCTGGAATTGGCCCAAAACCAAAAATTAGTACCGGATCTAAAATAGCATTTATCAGCCCCGCTCCACCCATAACAATACTTGGCGTTTTGGTGTCGCCGCTGGCTCTAAGCACTGAATTGCCAACCATAGGGGTAATTAAAAATACACTGCCGATGAACCACACGCTCATGTAGTCATGAATAAGTGGCAAGACTTGCTCACCTGCGCCTAATAATTTAAAGATAGGCTCAATATACAAATAACCTAAGGCAGAAAGGCAAAACACCATTACAACCGACACCAATAATGACATACTGGCATCAAAACGAGCTTCATCTAAATTATCACTTCCGAGTGCTTTAGCAATAACTGCGGAGGTACCTATCCCTAAGCCGATTGCTAAACTAATTACAGTAAAGGTAACTGGAAAAGTAAAACTTACTGCGGCTAATGGCTCAGTGCCTAACAAACTGATGAAGAAGGTATCGACTAAATTAAACATCATAAGAGTGATCATTCCGAAAATCATAGGAATGGTCATTTTTTTTAAGGTCGGCAGAATTGGGGAGTTTAAAAGATCAGGTTTAGTTTTGCTCTGCGGTTTCACGCTCATAAGAATTCTTGGCCTCTTTATATGAGCCTATAAGTTTAAAGCATCCTTCACTTGCAAGCTATGCTTTATTCACAGAATCAAAATCGATGTACAAAACTATAACTTTTGACGCTTTGACATAAAAATAACCACTAACCCTTATAAAAAACAATATAAAAACAAATTTAATAGCTTTATTACAATTAAATGGCATCATTTCATCGTCACGAATAAATTTACTTATCAATTCAGCATCGCTTCAGATAAAAACACTAACACATTGATTTAAAATGAATTAAAAAAACTTAATTAAACACTTGAAATTGCTGGAGCGCCCTAAAATCCTAGTACTATAGCTGTTCTTAAAGTTTAATAAACAGAGTTATCCACAGAAACCGTGGATAACTCTCTAGAAGCCGCAAATATAAAGGCTTTGAAGACTAGCTTGAAACTGATAAAACGAATAATAGTGAAGTATGCCGTTTTGACCCTTTTGTAAGCTTCTAGAAAAGAATGTGTAAAAAATGCTCTCCCCTTAATGGAAAGCCAGCATGAAACATAAAACACGACAACACACTATTCAGTAACCAACTGATATGTATACCTAAAAATAAATTTAGTCATCCTCGACAAACAATGATGTCGATGTGCTTCATAAAAAAAGATGGAATATTCGCCATCTGTAGTAAAAAAATACAAGAAAAAATTAACACCTGAGGATGGCCTAATAAGAACTCTTAGGTTTGATTTTCTCAATCACAAGAAATTATTGCATAAGTGATGATTTCCTCACTTTAATAGAGAATATCTGAGCAAAGAATGGTTTTTTATATTTTCAATTTGGTACTACTGCTCAAAAAGAATGCAAAAAAGTCATCTTTTCGACATAGCTAGTCTTCTAAAAAACAAAAAACGCTGCGCTTTTCAGCTACATTTTGCTCAGATCGAACATAAAAACATCGAATAAGCTTCTTTTTTGAATTTATGAAGTTTTTATGTTGACACTTTGCAATGCTGTCATTAATATTTCGCCCCGTTGAAAGGCATGACGCTTCCCCCTTAGCTCAGTTGGT
>NZ_PNCZ01000005.1:0-42691 GCF_005887425.1 Pseudoalteromonas sp. S2721 | reverse complement strand
TGCAATTGCAGCGTTTTTTATTATTCTCGTGCGACAAAACTTAATCCATATTTGCTATTCAGCTGGACTATATCACCACTAATCAACATCTTATTAAACTCTGAATTAAAGTCATCTATAAACTCATTAAGCTCCCGTTGCTTAGTGAAACCATAATAGCCTTGATTCACCGTAATGATTGGCGACAGCATGATAACCTTACTAGAAATTGATAAATCATCAATAATCGGAAGAGCAGCTCGCGGGTGAGTCATCACTAGATCAACTCGATTATGCATTAACTGTAAAAAACTAGCTTTAACACTCGCCACTTCTGACAAAGTTAAACTTGATTTATTGCGTTTAAATTCTGAACCATAATTCCAACCCCGAGTAATACCAATCACGTCTTTACGTAAGCTTGCGAAATTACCAGCCCAAGTTACATCGCTATTTTTTTTGGTAAAAAAGACAATAGGATCTTCATAAAATGGCAAGGCACTAAATTGCATATATTGTTGACGTTGAAGAGACTTATAAGGACCGATAATGGCATCTGCATGGCCTTGCTCAACCATTTTTAAAGCACGCTTTAGTGGCATGATATCGATGACGAGTTCATGCCCAAGGCGTCGACAAATTTCATGAGCAATATCAGCACCTAAACCAATCACTGTACCTTGTTGATCTTGTTCTAAGATTGCGGGGAAATGGCTCCCAACAAAGTAATAACTTTTTGCTGTTACGGAAAATGAACATAGAAAAGCCAATACGGCTATTACTGTGCTTTTCACTTTTATTAGTCTCTTATTTTTCGCATCTACTTAGCTTAGCGCAATTTAATATGATTGATTAAAAATGTGCTCTTAGTTGCTCTATTTGTTCATCGCTATATGGAACTGCCGGTAATTTACCCCAAATAGGCGCTGGCCAAGCCGGATCGGTAGTGAAGCGTGCAATATGATGAACATGTAATTGCGGCACCATATTACCCAATGCTGCTATATTGAGTTTGTCTGGGCTGAATACCTGTTGTAACAACTTACTCAGTTTGCCCGACTCTTGTAATAAGGTAATTTGTAGCTCTTCAGACAGATCGATAATCTCTTTAACGTCTGCAACTCTTGGCACTAAGATAAACCAAGGGTATTGGCTATCATTCATCAGCAATACTTTACACAGTGGCCAATCCGCAAGTTCAATGCAGTCGCGTTGTAGTTCTGGGGCCAGAGAAAACGACGTATCAGTATTTTTCATCAATAAATCCTTTGATATTGGGTAATCAAATCCTACTTTATAGCATTTTGTTGCAGTTGCCTAAGCTTACCATTAACATCATGGCAGTTTTTATTCGAGCGAAGGTACTACTGTGCTAAAAAAAATTAAATCTCTCTCACTTGCTCTGCCAGTGGTGGCCACTGCATTTAGTGTGACTGCTGAACCACTCACACTTGAGCGTATTTTTGACGATCCAAGCTTAGCAGGCAAAGCGCCTGTACAACTTAAATTCTCTCCAGACGGCAGTCGTGTCACTTACCTGCAAGGTAAAACCGATGATTACAACCGCTACGATCTATGGGAATACAACTTAAAAGATAACAAAAACCGCTTATTAGTTGACTCTGCTGCGCTATTTTCTGGTCCAGAAAACTTATCTGATGAAGAAAAAGCACGCCGTGAGCGCCAACGTATTTTTGGTAAAGGGATCTTAGAATATAAATGGTCTAAAGATGGTAAAGCGCTTTTATTCCCACTTAATGGCGACCTTTACTATTACGAGCTTGCCTCAGCTAAAAGCCGCAAATTAACCGACACAGACGCATTTGAAACCGATGCACGCTTCTCACCTAAAGGGCACTTCGTATCGTTTATTCGTGAGCAAAACCTATACGCACTTAACTTAAAAACGGGTCAAGAAATCCAATTAAGTAAAGATGGTGGCGGTGTTATTAAAAACGGTATGGCCGAGTTTGTTGCGCAAGAAGAAATGGGCCGTATGACTGGCTACTGGTGGTCTGGTGATGAGTCTAAAATCGCTTATACCCGTGTTGATGAAAGCCCAGTAAAAGAAGCGATCCGTAATGAAATTTACGCCGATGAAGTAAAGCTTTTTAACCAACGCTACCCGTTTACAGGTACCGACAACGTTAAAATTCAGTTAGGTGTTGTAAGCATCAACAATCAAAAAACTGACTGGGTTGATTTAGGCGACGATCAAGATATCTATATCGCTCGCGCAAAATGGTTAAAAGATAACAAAACGCTTTCTTACCAGTGGCAAGACCGCTCGCAACACAACTTAGAGTTACGTTTTTATAATAGCGACACTAAAAAACAAACAGTTGCCCTAACAGAAACCAGTGATACTTGGATTAACCTGCACTTTGATTTACAGTTCTTAAACGATAAAAAACATTTCGTTTGGGCATCTGAGCGCGACGGTTTTAAACACCTTTATTTATACCGCACAAACGGTGAAATGATCCGTCAAATCACCCAAGGTGAATGGGTTGTTGATAGCTTAAAAGGTATCGATGAGAAAAAAGGCATCGTTTATTTCGCAGGTCGTAAAGACACAGCCCTTGAAAGCCACCTTTACAGCGTACCGCTATTCAAAAAAGGCGAAATTAAGCGCGTAACTGAGCTAGGTGCTTACCATAATGTGGTAATTGCTAAAGATAACAAAACCTTTATCGATAACAGCTCATCAGTGAATAAGCCTGGCTCAGCAGCATTACGTAAAATTAATGGCGAATTTATCACTTGGCTTGAAGAAAACAAGTTAGATAAGTCACACCCATTAACGCCTTACCTAGCTGATTTGATCACACCTGAATACGGCACGTTAACAGCTGAAGACGGGCAAATCATGCATTACCGTTTATTCAAACCAACTAATTACCAAGACGGTAAAAAGCACCCGGTTATTGTTAACGTGTATGGCGGTCCTCATGCTCAGCGCGTAACAAACAGCTGGCGTAGTAAAAACTTATACTTCCAATACATGGCACAACAAGGCTATGTTATTTTCCAACTTGATAACCGTGGTTCATACAACCGTGGTAAAAAATTTGAAGACGTGATTTATAAGCACTTAGGTGTTGCTGAAGTGGCAGACCAAATCAAAGGTGTCGAGTTCTTACGCACCCTTGATTACGTTGACCCTGAACGTATTGGAATTTATGGCCACAGCTATGGTGGTTATATGGCGCTTATGACTATGTTTAAAGCGGGCGACTACTTCAAAGCCGGTGTTTCTGGTGCGCCAGTTACTGATTGGGCACTTTACGACACTCACTACACTGAGCGTTATGTAGGTCACCCTGCAACTAACGCGAAAGGTTACGAAGCAAGTGCAGTTTTCCCGTATGCTGAAGGCTTAAAAGGCCCGCTGATGATTTATCACGGTATGGCTGATGATAACGTGTTATTCACTCACGCCACTAAGTTATTCAAACAACTGCAAGATCAAGAAAAACAGTTCGAAATGATGACTTACCCGGGCTCAAAACACAGTTTACGTGGCAAGAGCGTACAAACGCACTTACACCAAACCATCACAAGTTTCTTCAACCGACACTTTAACGTTGAGTAATCACGTTTAATTTCGGTAACTTAGACTAAAGGCTGATTGTTAAATCAGCCTTTTTTTTGTCTCAATGTATTCTACTATTTAACTAGATTTTCGACCTATTTTGGCTACGCTTAATACATTGCTCTTATGAGCATGACGAAGGAACACACATGAATTACTTACGCCGTTTTACAATTTTTCAGCGCCTCGCCATGTTAGTGAGTGTGGTCGTGATAGGGCTGATATTTTTGAGCGTCTCGAGTTTAACGCAGCAATACAGCTCGCTAAAGCAAGAGCAATACATAAAAACCCAAAACCTTGTTGAGTCAGCCTACTCTATTATCGAGCATAACTATGCGTTGTTTGAGCAAGGTAAGCTGAGTGAGCAACAAGCCAAGCAAGCAGCCCTCGAAACAATTTCTGCACTACGTTATGACAATAACAATTACTTTTGGATCAACGATTATGAACCCGTTATGGTCATGCACCCGTTTAAGCCAGAATTAAATGGTAAATCGCTAGCGGGCAGTAAAGATCCAGATGGTGTGTTGTTATTTGTCGATATGGTTAATATCGTCAAAAAACAAGGAGAGGGTTTTATTCCCTATAAGTGGCCAAAGCCAGGTAAAGATCAGCCCGTTGATAAAATTGCCTACGTAAAAGGGTTTGCAAAGTGGCAATGGATTGTTGGCTCTGGTGTCTACATTGATACCATTGAAGAGGCCTTCTCGTCACTTCGTACCCATGTCATTATCACCGCGGTAGTGATTATTGCCCTACTAGTTGCGCTTAGCTACCTAATTGCCAATAGCATTCTTCGTCCGACACAACTTGCCGCAAATATGATGAAAGATATCTCACAAGGTGAAGGTGATTTAACTCAAAAGCTTGATGAAAACGGCAATGATGAAGTGTCTCGTTTGTCGCGCTACTTTAATTTGTACACGGCCAAAATGCGTGAGTCACTAAAACATGTTGCCGACAACGCAGAGCAAGTGAATCAGTTTGCCCACAGCGTTGATGATGCCAGCAAAACCAATCATTCATTTATAGAACTGCAAAACGACAGCTCAACTCAAGTGGCTACGGCGATGGAACAAATGACCCATCAAATTCATGATGTCAGTCAGAATGCTGAACAAGCTGAGCATGCCGCTAACGAAGCGGCGCAAAATGCCGAAGCAGGCAAGCAGGTTCTTAACAAGACCATCACCGCCATTGAAACCTTGTCGCGTAACATTGAACAAGTGAGTAAGGTTACTGCCGACCTTGCTGCAGAGAGTAACAACATAGGCTCAGTGCTTGATGTTATCCGCAGCATTGCAGAGCAAACCAACTTACTGGCACTCAATGCAGCCATTGAAGCAGCACGTGCTGGTGAGCAAGGTCGAGGCTTTGCCGTTGTAGCTGACGAAGTGAGAACTTTGGCAAGCCGTACAGGTAAAAGTACCGATGAAATTCAAGCTATGATCAGTAAACTACAAACCGGTGCACAAGCTGCTGTTGATGCTGTATCAGCAAGTCAGCAGTTATCAAGTGAAACGGTTTCACAGGCAGGTGAAGCAAATAGCTCCCTCAGTGAAATTGAACGACTAGTCACCATTATCAAAGATATGAACAGCCAAATTGCCCGCGCTACCGAGCAACAAACCAGCGCCGCAGATGAAGTTAACTTGCGGATTAATGAGCTTTCACAATCAACCGAGCAATCACTGTCGAATACCCAAGGACTTTCGAACGCCAGTGATAATTTAAAGCATAGCTCACAAGCATTGAGCGATGTAGTTAACCGTTTCAAACTCGATTGATCACAGCACTTCAAAAGCCCTGCAATGGTTTGCGGGGTTTTTCTATAACCTTTCTTTTTTATCCCCTAGTAATTTTTGAAGCCACTAAAAATTCAACCCACTGATTTAATTAGATCTTTATTAAATAGATAAAAAAAAGATGATAAATAGATATTAACGAGATTTACATAAATAAATTAAAAAGGAACTAATGGGGTGTGCTGAATTAAATTGCCATTGGCATTTAATCACTATTACAAAAATAATAAGGAGCGATACCAAAGTGCCTTCAAGAAACATACACCCCAAAAAGAACACACACTTAAAGCGTACTATGTTAGCTGCAATTTGCACTTACTCGCTACTCGGAGTAACTAATCAAGCGCTGGCAGATACAACTCAAACAAAACAAATTCCATTACACTTTATTGTTGCAGCAACCGATAAAAATGGCGCTAATGCCAAAGTTGACCAAGCCACTATTGAGCAATCAATTGAAAACTTAAATTCACATTATCAAGGTACAGGTTACTCATATCACTATAAATCTACTGACTTCGTAACCAACGAAGAGATGCCTGGTTTTTATGACGACGATTACTCACCAGACAATAGAGTGTTATTTATTGAGCCTTATTTTGATAAATCAGCTTTAAATGTCATGGTCGCAGACTTTGATGGCGTCAATGGTAATGCGTTTTTTCCTTACTTTGGCGTAGATGGTGTGTTAATTGATACAGAAGACCTTGTTACAACGACACTCGCACATGAAATCGGCCATAACCTCAGTTTATTGCATACCTTTGCCGATGGTGATGATGAACCTATTTCAGTGCAAATCGGTGAACGTGGCTACTTGTACGGTGACCAGATAATCGACACCCCTCCTTCTTTTGATGACTTAGATGATGATATTGAAAATTGCGAATACACAGGCTCTGCCGAAGATGAAGAAGGTACTCCCTACGCCCCTGATGCCAAAAACATAATGAGCCAAGGAAAAAATACCTGCCGTACGCACTTTTCAGCACAACAAATAGACCGTATGCAGTACGTTTTGCAAAGAGATAAATACCATCTTTTTAATCAATTTGGTGAAGGTAGAACCGTACCAAACTGCGAAAACTCAATTATAGTTACTCAATTCCCACATATAGATGGCTTTAATTTTAATCAAGAAATAGCGCAGCCATGGGTTCAAGATGTAGCTAATAACGGCTTCTTTTTTAGAACCTCACCTGATTCAAATTCAAGCAGAACAGGTGCTGATGAACCCTTTGAGGGGCACAGCTATTTACAAATTGATAGTAGCAAACGGGATGACACTGATTTTGATGACATTGTATATGCCAAAAAAGGTGACAAATTAAACTACTTAAGCCCTTGCTATGACTTGAGCTTCATCGAAAAACCGACATTGGAGTTTTACTTCAATATGCACGGCAAAGATATGGGAACTAGTATTATCGAGGTATCCGCCGATAATGCGCAAACGTGGGCTGAGTTATGGCGAAAAGAAGGCCAACAACACTCCGACGGCGACATTTGGGAAAAAGTGACGGTTGATCTATCTAACTACAGAACAACTCCCGCACAGCTGAGACTAAGTCATATCATAGAAGGTGAAAAAGGTGATGCGTCATTTGATCTTTTCACTGTTTCGGGCACTCAACCTCAGCAAGATTATGAATTTAATAGTAATACTCTCAATATAGCCGAAGACGAAAATGAAGTAACATTCAAGGTCATTAAAAACTCAGGCTTAGATAGTAGTTCGAAAATACGAATTTACACCGAAGACGTGGATGCTATTGCTGGAGAAGATTATACAGCACTTGATGAGACCCTTACTTTTTCGAGCCAAGAAACTGAAAAAGAACTAGCTATAAATATATTTGATAATAATGAAGTTGATGGTTCTCGCTCTTTTAATATCAAACTAGCATCTGATGAAAGTGACATAATCTTCAATGAATCAATTGTAACGATTGAAGACAACGATGTTGATTTCAGCTATGAATTAGACATTTCAGACACACAAATATCAGAAAATAGCGGCCAACTATTAGTTGGTATAATCAAATCCGATCCAACCGATTTTGAAACAAAAGTTCGTATAAAAACGACGGATGATAGCGCGGTCGGCGGCACTGATTTTACAGCTCTTGATGAAGTACTTACCTTTGCTCAAGGCGAAACACAAAAAGACATTACGATCGACATTATTGATAATTCAGAGGTAGATGGCTCAAGACGCTTCACTCTCGTATTAGAGTCTGAATCATTCAATGAAAAATACGCTGATGAAGTAATCACAATCACCAATGAAGATGGTATTCCAGAGCATGCAACCCCAGATGATAAAGCAAGCGGCAGTGTATCAGGTTACTTTACACTAATGCTCGGCGCACTGTGCTTTATTCGTAGAAACCGAAAGAAGAACATAAAAGACTAAACCTGACCAAGCATAGGCTTTAGAGCACAGGGTTGTGTCTAAAGCTTATGCTTTTTAAACTTACAACTTACAACTTACAACTTACAACTTACAACTTACAAACAATAACGAGCGAATAAGCTGCTTACTGTTGCGGCGGTAGGCTTGCCATGTTGCCAATCACCACCTTCTACACCACTGCCTGCGATATCCATATGAACATACGGTAATGGCTGCGCTGATTCAGTACCATGTTTATCTAAACCACCAACAATCGCTAAGAATGCCATCGGGAACTGATGACCACGTGCAGTTACAGCAGAAGCTGCATTGTTACTTGATAGTACGTCATCAGCTAATGTGCGAGGGCGAATGAAGTCATAATCTTCACGGCGGCTACGAGATACTTCTGCGCCATCTGCCCATAAATCGCCTAAGTCAGCAATTTGGCGCGAAATTTTCGCCGCGCGAGCTGGACCATTTTCAACATACGCACTGTAAGGACCCATAGCACGTGCTGCGTGGCCTGTTAGTGTTGCAACAGTGAATAGCTCTGGATTCACTTCGTTTAAAGCCCGATCTTTCATTTCGCTTAGTAAGTCGCCCATAGCTAAACGGCCTTCAGCATCTGTGTTACCGATACGAACACGTACACCTTCGCGGCTAGTAATGATTTCATCAGGAACAAAACAATCAGAACCAATTGAGTTACGAACTACGGCTAAGTAAGCAATCACTTTTACGCCTTTTGGTGCAAAGTCAGCCACTGATTTCATAAAGCCAGCAACCGAAGCTGCACCGCCTTTATCGCGGCTCATACCTGCCATAAAGCCACCCACTTTAAGGTCTGCACCACCGGTATCGTAAACTAAACCTTTACCAACAAACATTAAGGTACGCTCAACGTCGCCTTCAGGCACGTATTCTAGTTTTACAACACGTGGGTGATGACGCTCAACAGCATAAGATGCGCGCGCTACAGTGCTCATCATTGGGTAATCTTTATCGATAGTGTTGATATCTGAAATCACTTCAACAGACACCTTACTACCAGCAAATAACTCAACGCAGTAGTCTGCAAAACGAGGTGGTGCCATACGCTCAGGCTCTGTACCACATAAATCACGTGCAGCGTATTGACCTGCAGCAATAGCATTAAGCGCTTTGCTCATTGCCTCGTCTGCACCCACTAGGCTAATTTGGCTAATTGGTTCAATCGCTTGGCCGTGGAACTCACGTGCCTCAAGTGGTTGCCAAAGCGCTTGGCAAGCACCTAAATAAGCCACTTCAAGGGCATGCTTGTAACGGCTATCTTGATTTACATTAGCAAGTAAAATTGCAGGATGAGTGCTACCCGATGCTTTCGCTTCTAGTACACCTTGCTTTGCTGCATCAAAGTAACGACGTACATCATCATAATCACGGTTTAGAGGGCCTGTAGGCGCTAAAATAACGCGTTTAGAGTCAATTACAAGTAATGTCACTTGTTTGCCAATACGTGCATCTACAGCTTGTTGAGCGCTAATAGCTTGACTTAAGCTTGCGTCTGCTAAAGAAGAAAAGTCATCACCGATAATAATCAATGCATCGTGATTTGCATCCGCTAGTTGAGGGGCTGCAACTGCATGAGGGTATGCCATAAAAAAGGTCCTGCTGTTAAAAACATAGGACCTTATTATCATTGATTTAGGGCGCTATTGCCAGCCAAGTAAGACAGCTTACTATAAGGCTGGCAAGCTAAGTTTACTGCTCTGTAATGTGTGCTGAGTCTTTACGATGCTTAACAATCACAGACCAAGCTTCAAGCATAACCAGAACACTTACGACCAGTACTAATAAATCAAGTGTCACCAGTAACCAGTTACCTTGTTGGTAGTACTCGCCAAGTTTAATAACCCCAGCAAAGAACGCCATAACTAATACAAAACTCATTGGTATAAGCGTGTATTTAGCTGGGCGATTCGCTTTAATTAGCATTACCGAGATAACCAGTAAGGTTAAGCTTGCTAAGATTTGGTTAGTCGAACCGAATAACGGCCAAATGATCATACCGCCGCTACCGTCAGCGCCACCAGCTCCAAAGGCAAGCAGTAAACAGCTTAGAACTGCAATAAGTGTAGCTACAATACCATTACGAATGATGCTGATATTATAAATATCTCCCCACTCTTGGATGATATAACGCTGCAGGCGTACGCCAGAGTCCATGGTAGTCCCCGCAAACAAGACCACCATCACGGCAAGTAAGGTTGATGCCACCTCTTGCGAGATACCCCAACCACTTTCAATTAAGTTAGCGCCACCATTAATAAAGGCGCTGACACTACCTGCACCTAAGTGACTATAAATTTCATGCCATTCTTCAGGTGATACAGCAAGTGCAACACCACTAACTGCAACGAGTGTAATAAGTGCAAGCATACCTTCGCCTACCGCACCTAAGTAACCCACAAAGCGACCATCAGTTTCTTTGTTCAACTGCTTAGAGCTGGTACCTGAAGACACAATACCGTGGAAACCCGATACCGCACCACAAGCTATGGTCACAAATAGCAATGGAATAATACTTGGTGTATCTACCGCCGTTTGCGTATTAAACGCAGGCGCTGTGATATCTGGCATTGATACAAACACCGCACCGTAAAGAAGCACTAAGCCAACCAATAACTGCATACCGTTGATAAAGTCACGAGGCTGTAACAGCATCCACACAGGCAATAATGAAGCAATGGCTGCATAGATAAATAAGATGATGATCCAGTTCGCATTCGCACTTAGACCAAACATTTCATCAGGTAATGAAATTGGCATACCACTACCAAGGTAAATGGTGTAATAAAGAATTCCCACACCAACTAAACAAAGCGGAATTAACGACACTTTACGGCGTAGTAACTGGCCAATAACTAAGGCCACTACAATCGCTGACCAAGCGGGGAATACCGCGTTAGGTTGCGATACAAATGACTTGGCAATAACCACACCAAATACCGCATTCACCATCAGCAGCACTAAGAACACCACAATCATAAATAGCGCACGGGTGCGCTTACCAATTACGCTTTCAGATAAAGCGCCCATTGATTTGCCTTTGTTACGCGCGCTGGCCCAAAGAGCCCCCATGTCGTGAACACCAGCAAAAAAGATAGTACCAAATACCACCCAAAGTACCGCAGGCACCCAGCCCCAATATACGGCAATAGCAGGGCCAACAATTGGCGCAGCACCTGCAACAGAAGTGAAATGGTGGCCCCATAACACAACTTTGTTAGTTGGCACATAATCCACACCATCCTCAAGTTCATGAGCAGGTGTAACAAAATTATCATCCATTTTAAATATTTTTTCGGCGATGAATTTCGAATAAAAGAACCATCCGAACAACATACCGACTATTCCGAGCAGCACGATTACGACCGATTGCATAGTCATCTCTCTTATTAAGTTATAATGTTGTCTAAGGTGTTGAACTAGGCAGGCCTAGCACCCCAACTAGACACTAACAAACTTTCAATCACCAAGGTGTTAACCTTTAGTCTAATATACTCAGCTGAAAATGCTCGTGAGCCTGACTCTTTATTCCGACACCTATCCCTAACAGGCGTACTGGCTGGTTATTACCTCGCTCATAGGCTTTACTCATTAACTCAGCAAAAATGCGTTCGTCTAATTGATGGTGGCTTTGATCGGCACTGGTCACGACAAAATTGGCAAATTTTACTTTTACCGATAATTTATTGATGCGGTTGTTTAACTGTTGTTTATCAAGACGGCGGGTTAATTCATCCATCAAGCGGGGTAACTGGCTTAAACACTCGTCTAAATTATTTTTGTTGTATTCATAGGTGTGCTCAACACTGAGTGACTTTCGTACTCGCTCAGTTGACACTTTGCCAACGTACTCGCCTGCACACTTTTGATATAAAGACACGCCAAAATTACCAATGTGCTGCTGCATCCAATTAACCCCTTTCGCACGCACATCAGCCCCTGTGTAAAGCCCTTTAAGTTGCAGCTTTTCTAAGGTCACCTTGCCAACGCCGGGAATTTTGCCAAGCGGTAAACTCGCCAAAAAGTCATCAACTTGATCGGGTAATACCACAAACTGACCATTAGGCTTATTTTCATCGCTGGCTATTTTGGCAATAAACTTTATTGGCGCAACGCCCGCTGAGGCTGTCAGCCCAGTGGTGTCATAGATTTCTTGGCGGATTTGCTGTGCCATGAGTGTTGCACTGCCTTTGCATGCGGTACTGTCGGTTACATCAAGGTAGGCTTCATCTAACGATAACGGCTCAATAAGGTCTGTGTACTTTGCAAAAATGGCGCGAATTTGCGTGGAAATTTCTTTGTAAACCTGCATGCGCCCGGGCACGATAACCAGATCGGGGCACAGTTGTTTGGCGTGATAGTTAGACATGGCCGAGCGCACACCATATTTACGGGCAATATAATTAGCTGTTGATAGCACCCCGCGACGACTATTACCACCTATAGCCAGAGGCACATTGGCAAGCGCGGGGTTATCACGCATCTCAACGGCTGCATAAAAGCAGTCCATATCGATGTGAATGAATTTTTTCATCAGGAACACAACAACTGTTTATATATACAGTTATTATATTTAAACTTCCTGAGAGTGCAAGCTAAGAGGTTTGGCTTGTTTGTTGGTTTGGTTTTTTGCGACTGAAAAGCCGTGCGCCAAATAACCAAAACGCGGCTTCGAATAACAAGCCCACGACAATTAAAGCGATAAATCCTGACATTGTGCCCATGCTATAACAGAGCAAAGCTAGAGCAAGTAAGATGAAAAGTGCAATCCACTTTATCACCCTCAAGGTTAGTTGCTGCATAATTAAGGTCCTTTAATGTGTGTTCATTTTACTCACACTTTACGTAAGCGTGAACTTACAAATCTAGCACAATTTACTGAGATTTCTAATTTCCTTGAGCTAAAAGCATCATATTGCTAACCTAAGTTTTCTCACAATCAATGAAGATTTACTATGCAATCGTTTATAGAACAACACCCTATCAGAACCAAAATAAATGTCGCATGGGGTGAAATGGATGCCCTACAACACGTTAATAATGTGGTGTACTTTCGCTATTTCGAAACAGCTCGTATCGATTTTTTCACTCAACTAGGCTTTCTTAAAGATTTACAAGTAACAGGTGTGGGTCCGGTGATCAGCGAAAACAATGCCCGCTATAAACGCCCAGTAACATTTCCTGATACGGTGCATGTTGGTGTAAAGATTAGTGACATTGAACACGATCGTTTTATGATGCATTACACTGTATTTAGTGAAAGCCAAGACGCAGTAACAACCATTGGCTCATCACAAGTGGTTATGTTTAATTTTAAAACGGGTAAAAAAGCGCAGTTAAATGATGAGTTATTAACTGCACTTAGAGCCCATTCTAGCGATTAACAAGGATCTATTATGCTTTATAGCCCACTTGGTCGAAGTGGTATTGATGTATCTCGTGTTTGCTTAGGTAGCATGACATGGGGTATGCAAAACAACCAAGCCGATGCCGATGAACAAATCGCCTATGCGTTAGATAAAGGCGTTAACTTTATTGATACCGCCGAAATGTATGCCGTTCCACCTTCTCCTGACACCTACGGTAAAACAGAAGAGATCATCGGTAATTGGTTAGCGCGAAATAAAGACAAACGCGATGATCTTGTCATTGCCACTAAAATTGCGGGTAACGGCTTACCGTGGGTACGCGATGCAGGCGATATTACTCGCCAAGCAGTGGTTGAAGCCGTTGATGCATCTCTTAAACGCTTGCAAACTGAGGTTATCGATTTATACCAATTACATTGGCCTAACCGTACATCACCGCACTTTGGTAAACAGTGGCCAGGTAAAGTGTGCTTCTCAGAAGCTGACACTGATCAAAATATCGCGGGTATGTTAGATATTCTTGAAGGTCTAAATGACTGTATCAAGGCTGGTAAAATTAAGCACTGTGGTTTATCAGACGACACTCCTTGGGGCATTAGCCAGTACTTGCGTTTAAGTGAGCAGCATAACCTTCCGCGTATGGTTTCTATTCAAAACGAATTTAGTCTCCTGCACGCCAAAGATTGGCCGTATTTAATTGAACAATGTATTCATGAAGATATTGCTTACCTACCTTGGTCACCGCTAGGTGGCGGCATGTTAAGCGGTAAGTACTTAAATGGTGCTCGCCCTGAAGGTAGTCGTTGGACGCTAGTGCAACGTAATGGTTTATTTAGAGACACAGTACAATCTCGCGCTGCGATTGCTGAATATGTTGAAATTGCTAACGCCTTTAATTTAACCCCTTCACAACTTGCATTGGCTTGGTGTAATCAAGTGGATGGCGTAAGCTCAACAATCATAGGCGCTACATCTATGGCGCAGTTAAAAGAAAATATCGATGCTTTTTCTGTGCAATTAAGCGATGAAGCTAACGATAAAATCGCTGACGTATTTAACCGTTATCCAATGCCTTTTTGAGCATTTCCCTGCAATATTAATAAGTCTATTAAATGATAGGCTTATTAATACTTATTCATCATTTTTACCTTTCTTCTACAACTTCACCAATACTTTAGTGTATGGTAATTCACAGCATTTAACTTTTTTGGTTGTTAATGAGTAAATACGTTAAACATATATTATGCATGATAATGGTGATAGTGCTTGTTCCTATAACCTATGCTTCAGAGCGGCTTTCTATAACTTGGCTCGAAACAGATAACAAACCTTTCTTTGTTGATAAATCTGAGCAATATCCTTTAGGTGGCTTGTGCAACAACATAACCGACTTACTGATTGAAGCGATGCCAAATTTTAAGCATCAAAAGTCACTATTACCACCTAAGCGATTAAGCAAATATCTCGATGATGGCCACTTAGCGTGTTACGCGTGCATGATCCATCGAGATAAAAAAACTAACCGTGCCACTTACTCAATTCCAACTGCAGTTTATCCATCCTTTAGCGTATTAAGTACTGAAGAAAGGGCGCTAAAGATTAAGCAAAAACACGGTAATCCAGTGTCATTAATTTCATTATTGACTGATGCCAATTTTATTTATGGCCAAAATGATGCGCGAAAATTTGGCAGTAAACTGGACGCAATAGCTAAAAATACTAAGCTTTATGAGAGTGCTGCATTAAGTGGCACCGGCAGCCATGCAAACCAAGCGCTACTATCGCAGTTAGAGCATGGCTACATTGATTACACAATTGATTACCCATTTGTTGCTGATTATTACAATCAACAAAACCAACAGAATATTCAAAAGCTCAGCATTGCTAATCCAACTCAAAATGTGGTTTTTGGTGCCATTGGTTGCTCAACGAATGCGCCTAATAATTATGCCGAAAAAGTACTTGCAGAAATCAATGAGGCGCTGAAAAACAAAGTACTGCCGAGTGAAAAATACCAGCAAAGCCAACGAATTTGGCTCGAACAAAGCTTTCCTGAGTTTTCAACTTATTATCAGCGCTCTATTTTAGACCCGCTTAAAGAGCCTGCCACTGATGAGATAACAGCTCCTGTTGATCATCCATAAGTGTTACAGCAAAGCTCGAATTTGCGACAACCTTCCCTACCCCTTCAGGCGTGCCAGTCATAATGATGTCGCCATCTTCTAGGTCCATAAAATCACTAATTTCAGCTAAGATTTGCTCTGCGTTATGCAGCATTAACCTTGTATCGCCTAGTTGAGTGTCTATTCCATCAATCTTTAGACTAAATTGATAATGACAACTGGCATTAACCGCAACAAATTCAGTAAAAAGCGCTGAACCATTAAATGCTTTTGCGCGCTCCCAAGGCAGGCCTTTTTCTTTAAGTGTGCTTTGTAAGCCTCGTTTGGTTAAATCAAGCCCAAGCGCAACCGCTGCCAGCTGTTTATCTTTAACTAAAAAGCAAAGCTCAGTTTCGTAATGTAGAGCCTCACCTAAGTGTTCGCTATTAAGAGAATCAGTGATGGCGCTATTTGGTTTTGCAAACAGCACCATATTTGTTGGTGTTTCATTGTTAAGCTCCGCAATATGCGCAGCATAATTACGACCTACGCAAATAATTTTGCTTGGGGTGAATACTTCTTTATTCCATTTCACTGATTGCACGCAAATACCTCTCGTTTTAACAAATGTAAAAGACTCAATTTTTTATTTTTAGCATTAACACGCCAATTTCGTACCTAAAATAAGTAAACTCATTGGTAGAATATTTCCCATAATAACATAAACATAGATATTACCTTTCACTATAAGCGTTATTTATGTTGACGATTGTTTTACTTTCTAATAACTTAATGTAAGCGGTTACATTTTAAAAATCGGGTTCGGCGATTTTTTTTGGAAAGAAATGTAAGCGCTTACAAAAATAGACAACAACATAAAATAAAACCAAATCTGGAGATTTGCATGAACCACACACTTTTCAAGAAAAAGCAGCTTGCTATTAGCCTGTCTATGGCAATGGGTTTAAGCGCGCTAGTTCCTCACTCAGCTGTCGCCGAAGAACAGCCCGACAAAGCAAGTGATATTGAAGTAATACAAGTATCAGGTATTCGCGGAAGCTTAGTAAAATCAATGGATATCAAGCGTCAATCTGCGGGGGTTGTTGATGCAATTACCTCTGAAGACATTGGTAAATTCCCTGATACCAACCTAGCTGAATCTTTGCAACGTATTACCGGTGTGTCTATTGACCGTAGTAATGGTGAAGGTAGCAAAATTACGGTTCGTGGTTTTGGCCCTGAATTTAACTTAGTAACCCTTAACAATCGCCAAATGCCAACAACTGGCGGTCGTTCATTTGATTTTGGTGACATCGCAACAGAAAGTGTGAGCGGTGTTGAAGTATATAAAACAGCGCGTTCTGATATCCCTAGCGGTGGTATTGGTGCAACAGTTAATATCACTACAGCTAAACCACTTTCTAATCCTGGTTTGCACGCTTCGATTGGTGCAAAAGCAGTTCACGACACATCAAACGAAACAGGTGATGATTTAACCCCTGAGCTTTCAGGTATCTACAGCAACACATTCAACGATGACAAATTCGGGATTTTAATTTCAGGCTCAGTTCAAGAACGTGATAACCGCGAACAATCAATGGCAGTTGATAACTGGATCCCAAATGTTGATATTTCATCGTCTCCTGATTTAGCACTGACAGATAACAACCAGCGCGCTGATGGCGCAACCTGGTATCCGCAAAATGCTGGTTATGCGTTTTCAGATAATTCACGTAAACGTACCAATGGTCAACTTGTGCTGCAATACGCACCGAATGACCGCATTACTGCAACCGTTGATTACACTTACTCAAAACTCGAGTTTGAAAAAGATGGCCGTAGCTTTGGTGTATGGTTCAATAATGGTGGTAACGTCAGCGCAGCAACTATCAATGAAAAAGGTACTTACACACAGGTAACTGAAATTGGTGGTGACTACTCTACAAACTTAAACCGTGGTGCAACAACCAACGAAAATAAATCGCTTGGTTTAAACATTGATTGGCAAGTAACAGATAATTTAAACATTGAGTTTGATGCGCATAACTCATCGGCTGAAAGTGCCGGTGTAGGTATTGGCCACGATGCGTTTATGATCATTGGTAACACATCATGTTCATGGTGTGAAAACCCAACGGTTAATATCGACGAAAAAATGGCTGACTTTAGCCAAGGCGAAATTCCGCTTATTGATATGACCTTAACCAATGGCCAAGCAGAAATTTTACCGAGCGATATGGGAACCCTTTTCGCCGGTGTAAATAAAGATACCAACACTAACGATCTTGACCAATACCAGTTAAAAGGTACGTGGTATAACGAAGACAGCGGTGCCCTATCGAGCATTAACTTTGGTGTATCACACACTAAAATCGATTTCCGTACGACAACTGCCTACTCAGGTCAGCTTGCTGCTGGTTGGTGGTTGAACTCTGCCGATTGGTACGATGACAGCATGTTCACTCGTGTCGACAGCTCAGGTTTACTTGATGGCTTCTCTGGTGGTGGTAGCGATAAGTTATTAAATTACTACTACGATGCTGATTTTGATGAGATTGTCGCGATTGCCGAAAGCATTGACTGTGATCATCCTGATGGCGGTATTGGCGCATGTAGCTGGCCTGCTGATGTAAACGGCATGGTGCAAGCGGGTCCAATCGATGACGACCACCGTGTAAGCGAAGAAACAACGGCGGTATACGCACAAGCTAACTTCGAAACAGAATTTAACGGTATGCCAGTGAACATCACTGCGGGTTTACGTTACGAATCAACAGATGTTACAGCAAACAGCTTAGAGCGCCCTGCTGTTGCAATGGAATGGGTTAACGGTAACGAATGGTCTTACATTTACGCTGATGAACGCTCATTCTCAAACGGTGAAGGTAGTAGCAAAGAGTTTCTACCTAGCATCGATATGAATATCGAAGTAGTTGAAGACGTTATTGCACGTTTCTCTTACAGCCGCAGCCTTGCTCGTCCTCCTGTAGGCGCGCTTCGCTCAACAACGTCATTCTTAGGTAACCCGAAAGTGGGTCAACGTAAAGTGGCTGTGGGTAACCCGAACTTAAAACCTTATACTTCAGATAATATCGACCTATCACTTGAATACTACTACGGTGAAGGCAGCTATATGTCTGCAGGTTACTATCGTAAGCAAGTTGATAACTTCCTTGTAAATATCACAACCGAAGAGACGATTGACGGTATTACAGACCCATTCATCGGTGATCGTGCTGAGCAAGCGCGTGACGATTTAGCGGCAGCGGGTGAGCAACCATCTGATCAAGCAATTCACGATAAGATCAACGAAAACCAAGGCACAGAAGAAGGCACACCTATCGTTGGTAACGATACAGATCCTCTAGCAAACTTCTTCGTATCGCGTGATAACAACGTTGAAACAGCAAATCTATGGGGCTGGGAACTAGCAGCGCAACATATGTTTGGTGATTCTGGCTTTGGTATTGCCGCTAACGCGACTTTCGTATTTGGTGATGTTGAAGCAGACCGAGATGCTATCGGCTATCAATTTGCCCTACCGGGTTTAAGTGATTCAGCTAACTTCTCTGCGATTTATGATTTAAATGGTTTATCGGCTCGTATTTCTTATAACTGGCGTGATGAGTTCTTAACAGGCTTTGACCAACATGCTTCACCTATCTTTACTGAGTCTTATGGCCAGTGGGATATCAACGTGAACTATTCAGTTAACGAGAACCTAACTGTGTTTGTTGAAGGCCTTAACCTGACAGATGAAACGCAACGTACTTACGTTCGTTACTCTGAGCAGCTGTTACGTGCAAACCAATACGGTGCGCGCTACAACATCGGCTTCCGCTACTCGTTCTAGCATTTTGTTGTCAAAAAGCCGCTCAACAGCGGCTTTTTTTTTCGTATTTATGCTAGTTTGTCTACATAGCATTTGAGATGGCCTTAAACATGCAAAAGAATGAAGTAAAAAAAGTCGTCATTTTAGGTGGTGGTTCTGCAGGTTGGTTATCCGCAGGTTTAATTGCTGCCCAGCCCCATTTAACTCACAACGCACAGATCACCCTGATTGAGTCGCCCGATATTGCCACCATTGGTGTTGGTGAAGGCACTTGGCCAACCATGCGACAAACCTTAAAAACCATCGGCATTAGCGAAAGTGAATTTATTCAACGCTGTGATGCATCTTTTAAACAAGGTTCACGCTTTGATGGCTGGTGCGACGATGAAGGCGACGCACATTATTACCACCCGTTCAGCTTACCGGTAGCATATCAGCAATTAAATATTGCACCTTACTGGTTTGCCAACAAAGATGCCGTGAGTTTCAGCCACGCAGTGGCAAGCCAAACCTACTTATGCGATCACCATAAAGCACCGAAAAACCACTTGCATAGCGCCTATCAAGGTGAAGCAAACTATGGCTATCATTTAGATGCCGGTAAGTTTGCCATGCTGCTACAACAGCACTGCACGACCAAGCTAAACGTTGAGCATATCGTCAGTCATGTTGAATGCATCAATAGTGATGAAGATGGCTATATTAGTTCATTGCAAACCCGCGATCATGGCACTATTGCGGGTGATTTATTTATTGATTGCTCTGGCACCCACGCAAAGCTGTTACATCAACATTACGGGATAGAACTAATTGAGCAACACGATGTGTTATTTAACGATCGAGCCGTTGCCGTACAGGTGCCCTATTTAAACCCGCAGCAAGAGGTCCTTTCTTATACCAAAGCCACTGCGCAAGATGCCGGTTGGATTTGGGATATCGGCTTACAAAGCCGCCGTGGTCTAGGTATGGTGTACTCAAGTCGTTTTGCCAATAGCGAAGATGCGAAACAAGCGCTTAGCCAGTACATTGCAAAAACCCAGCCTGGCACAGCACAAAATGAACTGATATTTCGTGAAATTAGTTTTACGCCCGGCTATAGACGCCGTTTTTGGTATAAAAACTGTTTAGCTATTGGTATGTCTGCAGGCTTTATTGAACCACTTGAAGCCTCAGCGTTAGTCATGGTGGAGCTTGGCCTTAATAACTTACTTGCTAATTTCCCAACACATCGTGCTGCAATGCCGACACTGGCAAAACGTTTTGATGAGCAGTGCCATTATCGCTGGAAACGTATCATTGAGTTTTTAAAGCTGCATTATGTGTTGTCAAAGCGCACAAGCCCTTATTGGCAAGCTCATAAAGAGGCAAACTCAATTCCTCTGCAACTTCAAGAAAACTTAGCACTTTGGCGATATCAAAGTCCGTGGTTAAACGACTTTGACCGTGCTCAAGAGGTCTTCTCTGCAGCCAGTTACCAGTATGTACTTTATGGAATGAAGCAATTGCCACAGTTTCCTGTACTTGCAATGCCTGCGGCAATTATTGAGCATTTTAGTGCTAACCAACAACAAGCCAAACGCGGATTACAACAACTACCCACTAACCGCGAGCTGTTAAATCATATTCAGCAATTTGGTATACAACCTATTTAATCTCAGTATTAGGAGGCCCAATGGCCAATCATGTCTTACTTGATAACATCAGCCATAAAGACCTAAAAGTGATCACCACACGCGGTGCTAACTGGGGCGACAATATTAGCTGCGCTACCGTATTTCCAAGTGAGTTTGCTAAAGTTCAAGCAAATCAACCTATCGTATTTCGTAAGCACCCACAAACAGGTCAATTCGAAGCCCTCGCTTTATTTGGTTTTGAAAATGGTGAGAACTTGCTGCTAAACGAGCAAGGCGAATTGCAACTGAGTTACTTACCGCTAAGTATGCAGCGCCAGCCATTTTTAATTGGCCAACAAACCCAGTATAACAACGGTATTCCTGAGCAATCTCTGGTGGTACATATTGATTTAGACAGCCCACGCATAAGCACACATGATGGCGAAGCCATTTTCCTTGAACATGGTGGAAATAGCGAATACTTAAATCATATTGCTCAAGTACTTAACGCGTTACATCAAGAACACCAAACAATTAATCTGTTTTTTGAGCGTTTGCTTAGCGTTAATTTACTCGAAGCTTTCAGTATTGAATATGCAGATAAAAATGGCGAAAAAGTCACAGTAAGCGGCTTTTATACTATTAACCAACAGGTGCTAAACGGCTTAACCGCTGAACAGCTTAAGCAGTTACAACAGCAAGGTGACCTACAGGCTATTTATATGGTGCTGGCATCAATGGAGCACATTCCTCATTTGCTTAATAAAAAATGGGCTCAGCAGTAATGTTTGCGGCTGCGCCAATAAAAGAATGCCAGGCTTCAAGCATTGCTGATCTAAAAGTGTTTTTAGCTGAGCAAACTGAACCACTGGTCATAAGAGATCTCTGCGTTGATTGGCCCCAAGTCATGGCAGCTAAACAAAGTTCTAAAAACGCCTTAGACTACCTTTTAGGGCTTGCCAATAACGCCCCAGTACGCAGTTTTAGCAGCCAAGCAATTCATCAGGGACGCTATTTTTATAACGCTGATTTCTCAGGGCTTAATTTCTCACAGCACGCCGATAACCTAGTTTCTGTGCTGCAAAAATTAGCACGTTCAATCACACAAACCGACAGTGATTCACTGTATATGGGCTCTACTGCTGTGGAGTATTGCGCTCCGGGCTTTAGTGTTAAAAACCCATTAACAGTGACCGATTATAACTGCTTAACCAGCCTCTGGGTGGGAAATCATAGTCAGATTGCCGCTCACTATGACAACGCCGATAACCTAGCTTGTGTTGCTGCGGGTAAGCGTACCTTTACTCTGTTGCCAACTGATCAGGTCAATAATCTTTACGTTGGTCCACTCGAATTTACACCCGCTGGGCAAGCGGTTAGCTTGGTTGATTTTAATAACCCCGATTTCAACCGTTTTCCACGTTTTAAAGAGGCTATAGCAAAGACGCAATCGGCAACTCTTGGCCCTGGCGACGCTATTTATATTCCAGCGCTTTGGTGGCATCAGGTTAGCGCAACCAGTCCGTTTAATGTGTTGGTGAACTATTGGTGGCGACAAGCCCCAGAGTATTTAGCAAACCCATTTGATGCCATGCTGCACAGTATGCTGGCAATTAAAGACTTGCCAAGCGAGCATAAACAAAAATGGCAGAAACTCTTTAATCATTATGTGTTTGCTGATGATGTGGATTTAGCAAGCCACGTTGCTGAGCCTGCGCAAGGGATATTAGCGGATATCGACGAACTAACGGCCAGAAGAATAAGGCAGCTATTACTACAAAAACTCAACCGATAGAATGAACCAAAAGCCAGCGAATGCAACGAGTTCGGCGAAGCATCTGCAGGCTCTTGGTTCATAATTCACTTATAGCAATCCGCTTAAATAAGTACTATTGCGGATTGTTCTTACCCTTTATTAGTGCTGCTGATGGCTGTGTTGTTGCACAGCCGATACCTGTTTCACTATTTTTACTACATTGAAAAACACGTACGTAATCCACCAGCATTTGCTTAGGATAACCGGCAAAATCAACACTTTGTCATCTTGCCAAACTAACTGCCAGCCTTCTCCTAGGCTGGCTTTGACAGGCGCTGGGGTTTGCTGACAGGCACTAAGCGCACCTGTTAGCAAAATAACAGCATACGATTTTACTGACATGAGACTGTTGCGTCCTCGCTGTGCGCGCTCGTTACTGATAGTTTAGCAATTGATACTTGCCATGCACCTTCAGTGGCTAATTGCCAAGGCGAGAATACTTGCCCAAGCTGCACACCTTGCTCTGCAAAGCAGCTCAAATCTACCGTTAGTGTTTGCCAATCATTTACTGCTTTAAGCTGTTTGCTAATATCAAATTGGCCGTCACAGTTTTCACCACATTGCATACCTAGCATTAGCGGCGCATCAGCAGCTTGGTCTACCTTAATCTGCATTTGCAGTTGACCCGCTTTTTCAACGTATGAACGTAAATCCGATGGGAACGCAGCCATTAAACGAACCGCAGCCGCTTCTTTACCATTAAAGCTGATTGCGCGCGCATCTTCTTGTACGTCTTTATCAAAGGTTTTTACGCTAACAGCGTTAAGGGCTGCACGGCTACTGGTCATGGCTTGTTGCTCAGAACCACTTTGTAGTTGCAGTGACCACGGTGCTTTTACGGCACGTTCAAATAATACTAAGTCTTCTAATTTAGCGGCAACTTGTGATTTTTCGCTAAGGTCATCTGCTAATGTATTTTTATCTTGGAAAGTTAAACCAAAGCCATAAGGTAATAGTGGCGCGTAATCTTTATCACCACGGTTTTGGTTACCTACCGGGTTATTTGGCCACGAGAACGATAACTTACCTTTAAAGTCATGATTGATAGAACCATCTTGCTTTTTAAAGATAACATCGCTGATTGCATCACCTTCACTGCCTGGTAACCAAGTTGCGACAAACGCATCACTAGCATTCAGCTCTGCATTCACCCACATTGGGCGGCCACTAATAAATAGCGACACCACAGGAATACCGGCATTTTTTAGCTTTTTAAGCAGGGCTAAATCAGTTTTATTACCACGTTGGTATTCAAGGTTATCTAAATCACCATTACCTTCTGCATACGGCTGTTCACCAAACACCACAATCGCGACATCTGGCTTAGATTCAAATTCGCCATTCACATTGTATTGAACCTGACCTCCTGCTTGCTCAACTGTATTTTTGATCCCATCAAAAATTGAAGAGCCACCCGGGAAGTCACTATTTTCGTTACCTGTACCCTGCCATGTGATTGTCCAGCCACCTGACTGCATACCAATGTTATCTGCGCCCTGGCCGGCAACTAATACATTTGCATTTGCTGATAGCGGTAACAACTGTTGTTTATTTTTCAGTAGTACTAGTGATTCACGGACTGCTTGTTTTGCAACTGCGCGATGTTCTGCACTACCAATGATCTCTGTTTTACCTGAAAGCGGACGCTTGGCAGGGCTTGGCTTATCAAACAAACCTGCGCGCATTTTTACACGTAAGATACGTGTTACTGCATCATCGATACGGCTTTGTGCAATTTCGCCACTTTTAACTTGCTTAATAAGGTTTTCGTAAAGTGGTTTCCATGCATCTGTCGGTACCATGTACACATCAAGACCCGCATTTGCAGCCTGCGCACAGTTGCCATTAGTACAACCCGGAATTTGACCGTGGCCGTTCCAGTCACCAACAACAAAACCATCAAAACCCATTTTATCTTTTAGCACGTCGGTAAGTAGGTATTTACTGCCATGAATTTTCTCACCATTCCAGCTGTTGAATGACGCCATTACGGTTTGCGCCCCCGCACCTAAGCCGCCTACATAACCTTGCGCATGAATATCAAATAACTCTTGCTCAGACGCCGTGTTATTACCTTGGTCATCACCGCCTTCTGTGCCGCCATCACCTAAAAAGTGTTTAACCGTACTGATCACACGTTTATCAGATAAAAAGTCGTCATCAACCGCACCTTGCAACCCCTTAACAATGGCTGCTGAATACGCTTTTACAATTTCAGGGTCTTCAGAATAGCCTTCATAAGTTCGGCCCCAACGGTCGTCACGAACAACAGCCACAGTTGGTGCAAATACCCAGTCGATACCAGTTACCATCACTTCTTGCGCGGTAGCGGCGGCAATTTTTTCGATTAACTCAGGGTTGTTTGTTGCACCTAAACCAATGTTATGTGGAAATAATGTCGCACCAATTACGTTATTGTGACCATGCACGGCATCGGTACCCCACATAGTCGGAATTGAGCTGCCATCGAGCGAGTCATCAATTGAGGCTTGATACATTTTTTCAGCAAGATCAATCCAATCTGCAGCGCTGGCATGTTTATCATTATTAGGGAATGCGCCACCGCCATTGAGGTAAGAACCAAAGCCGTATTTACGCATATCTTCAACGGTTATATCGCGAATTTCTGGCTGGATCATTTGCGCAATTTTTTGCTCAAGGGTCATATTTGCCAGCATTTTCGCAATTTGTGCTTCCATTTCTGGATTTGCTGCAATGCCCGTTTCGATATTTGGCCAAATTTCTTGCTCAGTGCTCACGTTGGTCACCTTATCTTGTCCAGTACAACCTAGCATGCTGACGCTTGCCATCATTAACGAACAGAGAGTGAATGTTTTTTTCAATTTCATTTTTTGCACCTATGAAGTCTGAGTTGATACTTTTGAGCCAACCAGCGCAAAGTAAGTAATATATAAATAACAGGCGATTGGTAAGAATAACGCCATTTGCACGCCAATAGAATCTGCTAATACGCCTTGTAGTAATGGAATAATCGCTCCCCCTACAATCGCTAAACATAAAATGCCAGAGCCTTTTGAGGTGTATTTGCCAAGGCCGTGTAAAGCAAGGCTAAAAATGGTTGGGAACATAATCGAGTTACATAATCCCACAAGCAAAATTGCCCACATAGCAAGGCTGCCCTCACCCGTCATAGCAATCAATACTAACAATACCGCCAACAAGCCATGGCATGCCAACACCTTGCCTGCATTAAATTTCTGCATTACAACTGCACCAATAAAACGGCCAACCATGGCTCCTGCAAAGTAGTAGCTAATATAATGCGCAGCTTCATTTTCTGGTAAACCAGCAATGTTATCTAGGGTCAAAAAGCCCACCAAAAAGCTACCAATCGCCACTTCTGCGCCCACATACACAAAAATACCTACAGCACCTAAAATGAGGTGGCGGTAACGCCAAACACTGCCTAAATCAACAAAATCTTCTAAATCTTGATGTGCCGCTTCGCTATCACTTTCTTTACCTAGTTTTGGCAGTTTTAAAAATGCAAAGATAACCGCAAGTACCAACAAGCTTAACGACAACATTAAATAAGGGAGTTTCACTTCTTCTGCGGTGGCTTGACTAACCTCAGATAGAATTAACCAACCACCAAAAATTGGCGCAACCGTGGTTCCTAACGAGTTAAATGCTTGTGTCATAGTCAAACGCGAAGATGCTGTTTTTTGCGGACCAAGTACACTTACATAAGGATTGGCAGATACTTGTAAAATCGTGATGCCCGAGGCAAGGACAAACAAGGCTAGTAAAAATAATTCGTACACATGGGCAACCGCAGCTGGGTAAAACAGCGCACACCCCACGGCTGCGACCAATAAGCCAACCACGATACCAAACTGGTAGCCAATACGACTGACCAACTTTCCAGCAGGGATCGACATCACAAAATACGCACCAAAGAAGCAAAATTGAATGAGCATAGCCTGCGTATAGTTAAGTGAAAACATACCTTTTAAATAAGGGATTAAAATGTCATTCAGACAGGTTATGAATCCCCACATAAAAAATAATGTGGTCAATGATGCCAGCGCAAAGTGCTGCTTAGGCATATCTGCTTGGCTTGCAGCAGCCGACACAGGGGTTGAAACATGAGCCATAATTTTCTTCTCTAGTTAATTATATTTATCAGTTTGTTACAGCAAGGTTTAATACTTAATCACTAACAGCAAATAGCGAAATATGTTGCAACATTAAATGTAAGCGCTTACATTTATAACATATAAATCATATTTAGCAATTTATTTGCAGAAAAATTGTAAGCGCTTACAACTGAGTCTAAGCTCTAATTTACCAAGCCTTACACTTAACCCGAAGGACGAGTATCTACTGTGTATAAATCAATTTCACTGTTACCAGATTCATCTTTACTCAAGCCCGAGTTCACGTTCGGTGTGGCAACAGCTTCATTCCAGATTGAAGGGGCACGCGATAAGCGCCTTGATTGTATCTGGGATACATTTTGCGAAAAGCCTGGCGCTATTGCTGACCAAAGCCATGGCGATGTAGCTTGTGACCATGTTGCACGTTGGCAGCAAGATGTCGAGATGATTGCAGATTTGGCTGTCGATGCTTACCGCTTATCTATTTCGTGGCCAAGGGTCATGCAGCAAGATGGCTCGGTTAACGAGCAAGGTATGGCGTTTTATGTTCAGTTATTAACGGCTTTAAAAGCGCGTAACATTAAAACCTATGTCACCTTATATCACTGGGATTTACCTCAATACCTTGAAGATAATGGCGGCTGGTTAAATCGCGAAACAGCCTATAAATTTAAAGACTATGCCGAACTTGTTACTCAACATTTAGGCCATTTGGTTGATTCATTCGCCACCTTGAACGAACCATTTTGTAGCGCTTATTTAGGCTATGAAGTGGGTGTACATGCACCTGGCATAAAATCACAACAAGCTGGCCGACAAGCAGCGCACCACTTACTACTCGCCCACGGCCTTGCTATGCAAGTATTACGTAAAAACTGCCCAAGCACAGAAGCAGGTATCGTATTAAACTTCAGCCCAACGTATCCTTTAACCGAAGATGATAAAAAAGCCGCAGAGCTTGCTGATCAATACCACAATCAATGGTATATCAAAGCGGTTTTAGAAGGTGCTTACCCCTCTTTAATGGATGATTTAGCAGATGAAGTTAAACCAATTATTATTGCTGGCGATATGGCAATTATTCGTCAAGCCGTCGACTTTATTGGCGTTAACTATTATACCCGCATACACTACAAAAATACCGCTGATGGCTGGTTTGAAGAAGCAAACCTTGCGGATGTTCGTGTTACCGATATGGGCTGGGAAGTTTATCCTCAAGGCTTAACTGAGCTTTTAGTATCATTGCATCAGCAATATGATTTACCAAAAATGTACATTACCGAAAATGGCGCAGCCATGGCCGATACATTAGAAAATGGTGAAGTGAACGACATAGAACGCGTAGATTATTATCACACTCATTTAAATGCAGTGTGTGATGCAATTCGCCAAGGCGTCGATATTCAAGGCTACTTTGCGTGGAGCTTAATGGACAACTTTGAGTGGGCCTATGGCTACGAAAAGCGCTTTGGGTTAGTTTATATTGACTACCAAAGCCAACAACGCATTTTAAAAGAAAGCGCAAAACAATATCGCGCGCTACTCAAACAGCGATAAAAATAACAACAATCGAGAACACACATGCTGACAAAAAGAGAAAAAATAGCCTACGGATTAGGCGACACAGCAAGTAATATCATCTTTCAAACGGTGATGTTATTTTTAACTTTTTTCTATACTGATATCTTTGGTATTTCACCCGCGATTGTTGGCACCTTGTTTTTGGTGGTGAGAGTCGTTGATGCCATCACCGACCCATTAATGGGAGCCTTAACCGATTCAACTCGCACTAGGTGGGGAAGCTATCGCCCCTACTTACTCTGGCTCGCTTTACCATTTGGGGTGATCAGCATGATCACCTTCACCACGCCAGACTTGCCTGAGTCAGGCAAAGTCATTTACGCCTTTGTCACTTACACTTTGCTGATGCTGGTGTACACCGCGATTAACATTCCTTACTCAGCGTTAGGTGGGGTATTAAGTGGCGACCCTAAAGAGCGAGTATCCATTCAATCTTATCGCTTTGTGTTTGGTATGCTGGGCGGCTTAATTGTCAGTGCCTGTACTTTGCCTTTGGTAAACTGGCTTGGCAAAGGTGATAACGCCACGGGCTACCAACTCACTATGGCCCTGATGAGCGGCTTAGGTGTGATCTTATTTTTGATTTGTTTTCGCTTTACCAAAGAGCGCGTAGCTGCTCATAACAGCTCATCGTTGAGCTGGAAAACCCGTATGAACACGCTATGGCAAAATGGCCCATTTAAAGTGTTGTGCTTTGCTGCATTTATGCTGTTAACCAGTATGGTACTGCGCACCACCCTTGCCATTTACTATGTAAAATATGTACTTGGTGAAGCCGAGCTGGTCACCTACTTTGTTACCATCGGCATGATAGGTAATATTCTGGGCTGTGCCTGTGCAAACCCTCTTAGTAAACGCGTTGATAAGAAAACTGCCTATATTCGTTTGCAATACATCTCTGCAGCAATTAGTTGTGTGGCGTTTTGGTTGCCGGGCGAACAACTGATACTTGCCTTTGCGGTGTACTTTTTGTGGTGTTTTTTCACGCAAATGGCAACTCCGTTACTGTGGGCAAAAATGGCCGACACCATAGATTATGGGCAATGGAAAACCGGTGAAAGGCTAACAGGCCTAGTCTACGCAAGCGTGGTCTTTTTTATTAAGCTTGGCCTTGCTCTTGGCGGTGCCATTGCAGGTTGGTTATTGGCATTTTATGGCTATGAAGCCAATACCGAACTCAGTGAACACACGCTCTCGGGTATCTTAATTTCATTTACCCTTTACCCAGCAATAGGTAGTATGCTTGTCGCATTTATCATGAAAAGGTATATTCTTGACAATCAAACGGTTGAGCGGATCAGTGCCGATTTATCGTTAAAAAAGCATCCATAACTTTGTTTAAAAAGGAATAACATGGCCACCATTTACGAGGTGTCGAAACTTGCAGGCGTTTCTCTTGCAACCGTTTCGCGAGTAATGAACAACAATGCAAATGTCAGTGATGCAACACGTAAAAAGGTCACTGCCGCAATGGATGAGCTTGGCTATAGACCTAACTCAATTGCTCAGTCACTGGCATCAAATTGCTCGAACAGTGTTGGTCTACTGGTCTCTGAATTACAAGGTCCATTTTACGGGCCTATGATGAGCGGCATTGAAAATACCTTTCGTAATCAAGGCAAACACCTGATTATTGCTGCAGGTCACAGTGATGAAGAACGAGAAAAACAAGGGATTGAATTTTTAATTAGCCGTAACTGCGATGCGCTTATTTTGCATGTTGAAGCTGTCAGCGACGACTACCTAATTAAACTTAGCAAAGGCCGTACTCCGTTTGTACTAATCAACCGCTATATCAGCGAACTCAGTGACCGCTGCATTTTGCTTAATAATATTAAAGGCGGTTATCTAGCGACTAAACATGTTCTAGAACAAGGTCATAAAGACATTGCCTACATCAGTGGACCAGCTTGGAAGCAAGATGCCAAAGACCGCCTAGAAGGCCACAAACAAGCGCTGGCTGAGTTTAACCTTGAGTTTGATGAAAACCTCTTATTTCAAGGTGATTTCATGGAAGCGAGCGGTTACGAGGGGTTAAAAGCGCTTCATCAACAAACGCATCCATTCACGGCGCTTATCTGTGCTAATGATGAAATGGCAGTGGGTGCCATGGCAAGCGCACGCGATTTAGGGCTAACGTTACCTAAGCAATTGTCGATTATGGGCTACGATAACGTGTTTTTCACCCGTCACGTTTACCCACAATTAACCACCATTAATTACCCCATAAATGAAATGGGCCGCATGGCTGCTGACTGGGTATTAAACCAAGTTTATCAAAAACAAACACCGCCGTTACAAACGCTATTTGAACCTGAACTTGTAGTCAGGCATTCAATTAGTCAGCAATAAGCTCGGATAACAAGCCAAGATTAATCGGTTTTAACAGCACTTGTTCTATATCAAGTTGTTTAATTCTTTCTGGCTCTGGTTCGGCGCCACTTACAATGACTAATTTTAAGTCGGGGTGGCGCTGTTTAATTTCTTTTGCTAAATCTAGCCCTCCACCATCAGGCAAATGCATATCCAGTAATACTTTAGCAAAATTTTGGTCGTCACTCAGTGTCTCAAGACAAGCGGCACAACTTGGCGCTATGACAGTTTCAACACCTAAGCTTTCAAGCAATAATTGGGTAATCTGTGCCGCATCACTGTCGTCTTCAACCAATAAATAACGCGTGCTTTGGTTGGTCATTTCAGGGCTGTCGTCTTGCTCAACCACAGGTGCAGTATTGCCTTCGCAAATATAATGATTAAGCACTTGGTAAAGCAACCCAGAATCAACCGGCTTGGCAATCATATCGTTAAAACCCAGCGCGCTTAACTCAGTTTTCACCCCTTTCATGGTGGCTGCAGTAAGCGCGATAATTGGCCCTTGATAACCTATTTTACGAAGTTCAATAGTGGCTTCTTTACCGCCCATAACCGGCATATGCAAATCAATAAAAACAATATCAAAAGGCTCACCCGCTTGTTCTGCACTAGCGACTTTCTCAATAGCTTGTTTACCGTGTTCTGCGTATTCCACTTCAGCACCGGTCATAGTGATCATATGACCTACTAGGTTACGTAAATCTTTTAAGTCGTCGACCACTAATACCCGACCACTGGTTTCAAGGGTGGCTAATTTTTGTTGGCAATCTGGGTTTGAATCAAAACGCAGTACTTGGCGCTCAACATCACGAATGTTGCCCGGGTAGATAGAAAGGGTAAATTCTGAGCCCACGCCTTGCGTAGACTCAAGCTCAATTGAGCCTTGCATTCGACTAAGTAGCTCAGAACAAATGGCGAGGCCAAGCCCTGCTCCACCCACATCTCGGGATTCTACATCGGCAATTTGTTCAAATGGTTTAAAGATCAAAGCTTGTTTTTCGGCTGGGATTCCAAGACCTGTGTCTTTAATACTAAAAAACAGCATTTCGCGCTCATTAACCCAAGCAGTCCAAGCACGCACTGTGATCTCGCCTTGGTTAGTAAACTTAATTGCATTGTTGATGATGTTAATTAGGATTTGGCGTAACCGCGTCGCGTCTGTGTTGACAACTAAAGGTAAGGCTTGCTGAGATTCAAATTTAAGTGTTAAGCCTTTATCAACGGCTGAGACGCGCATTAAGGTATATACGTCCGCCATTAGGCTATCTAAATTGACATCACTGCAATTGAGCTCAAGTTTATCAGCAGCAATTTTTGATAGGTCGAGCACGTCATTAAGTAAGCTCAGTAGATGCTTACCATTTCGGTAAATCACACCCAGCTCGTTTTGGGCATGCTGGTTCTTACCACTTTGCATTAGTAACTCGGTATAACCCAAGATGGATGACAGGGGCGTACGTAACTCATGGCTTAAATGCGCCAAAAAACGGTCTTTAGAACGGTTTTCTGCTTCAGCTTTTAAGCGTTCAACACGCTCATCTTCAACATCTCGTCGTGCTAACGCATAACGAATAGCGCGGGCAAAACGGCTAGAGTTCATCTCGTTTTTAACAAGGTAATCAACCGCACCGGCATCAAGCGCTGCAGAATCGAGTGCTTCATCTGATTGCCCGGTAAGCATGATAATCGGACCGCGAAAACCATTATCAACGGCCCGTTTTAGCACTTCGAGACCATCAGAGGCACCTAAACGATAATCTAACAAACAAATATCATGCTTGTTTTCGCTCAGCACACTGATGGCCTGTTCAGGGCAACTTAACCACTCAACATCGAATGTATGGGAACCTAATTGCTCTAGGTAGTCGCAAGTAAGAATATAATCGTCTTCGTCGTCTTCTACTAAGAGTAATCGGGTTACCTTATCTAACATTGTTATTCCTTATAGCAATTTGCTTAATAAAATATTATCGCAAATTGGAATTAATCGTTCTGTGGTGTTGGCAGCTCTACAAACTCTACCCAGTATTTCCCTAATGTTTGCATTAACTCGACTAAACCTTCAAAAGTAACTGGCTTAGTAATGTATGATGCAGCCCCTAAGTCGTAGCCTTTAACCATATCTTCTTCTTGTTTTGATGTAGTTAAAATCACCACCGGAATACCCTTCAAGTTAGGGTTAGCTTTGATTGCTTGTAAAGCTTCACGGCCGTCCATACGCGGCATATTCAAATCGAGTAAAATCAAGCCCGGGCGCGGTGAGCTTTCTTTTTCACTAAATTTGCCTTTACGCTCAAGGTATTCAAGCAGTTCTACACCGTCTTCAACAAAAAACAACTCGTTTAATACACGGCTTTCGGCCAATGCATCTTGGGTTAATAAACGATCATCTTCGTCGTCATCAGCCATTAAAATGGTTATTGGTTTAACTTTATTAAGTGGCATTACGCCTCTCCTTGTAGTGTGAAAAGCGATGTTTCCACGGGTAATTTAAGAGTGAAGCTTGCACCCTCACCAACGTGACTACTTGCTGTTATTTCTCCGCCATGGCGCTCCACAATACGGCGACAAACCGATAGTCCTATGCCTGTGCCTTTGTATTGCGAACGGCCATGTAACCGCTGGAACGGAACAAATATTTTTTCTAGGTATTCTTCTGAAAAGCCAATTCCGTTATCTGAAATTGTAATAACTTCCCACTCTACATCAGTGTGATGAACTTCGCTAAATTCTGAAATTCGCTGATATGCAATATCAATGACAGGCGCAACATTCTCACGTCTAAACTTTACTGCATTCGACAGAATGTTTAAGAACAACTGTAGCATTTGACTCGGGTCTGCTTGAATATGCGGTAAGGTATCGAGGTTAACCGTGGTCTCAGATTCTTTTATTGCGATTTCAAGATCATCAAGTACCTCTGCAACGACTTCATTCAAATCTGTATCAACAAAGTCCTTACCACGAGTGGTTACGCGTGAGAATTCAAGTAGGTCATTGATTAAATTAGACATACGCTGAGCGGCATTTTTCATACGATTAATGTAATCAACCCCTTTTTCGCCGAGCTCATCTTTAAACATCTTTTCAAGGCGGTCACTGAAGGCTTGAATCTTACGCAGTGGTTCTTGTAAATCATGACTTGCAACAAAGGCAAAGTCTTCAAGCTCTCTATTTGAGCGACTTAGCTCATCTGAATAGATGGTTAACTCTTGCGTACGTTCTGCAACCTTTGCCGCCAAGTTTTCGTTTTGTTTTTCAAGGTCAGCTCGGTACTTAGCTTGATTGCGTATGTTGATACGGGTTAACACAAACATACCAATAAGCAGTAAAGCACTTGTCACTGCAGTAATCGCAAATGTTAACTTCGCTTCGTTTTTAATTTGTGAGAGCTTTGCAAACTGCTCTATTTTAAAATTAAGCTCACGCATTTGAATTTCATCAACTCCAGCGCGAATATCTTTATATAAATCACGACCTTGGTCTGTTAATAACAAGCGGCGAGCTTTCACGTCTTTATTTGCAAGAGCCAGATCGGTGGTTTTAGTCATCACTGCGACTTTATCGTTTACTAAATGAATTAAACGAGCAATGCGGTCTGCTTGACCGGGAATTTCTGAATGCAAGCTTTTCACAAGCATGATCTGCGCTTGCATTGAAGCGATAGCATCATTGTAAGGCAGTAAATAATCTTCTCGGTCACTAAGAAGATAACCTCGCTGACCTGACTCAGCCTGTACTACAGATAAATGTAGCCGCTCTATTGCAGTATTAAGTGAGTTAGTATTATCAAGACTACTTTGTGTTTCTGTTAGAGAGCGAATGCTATTGAGGGCTAAAAAAGCATTCGCCACCACGATACACAGCACCACGGCAATAAAGCCAGCCCAACTGACCGCTATTTTTCCTTTTTGTTTTTGCATTTGCTTCCCAATCAATGAGTGCTCAATCTGCTGCGTGAGTGTCACTTATTTCTTGTAAGTGTTCACTGCACTGCTGACAGTTTGTAATTATTTTATCTAATGCCTCGAGCGCTTTTTGCTTAGGCATATCATTTTCTAATACGAGCTTAACTAACTCTGCATTCATCGAAATACGGTTTAGCGGTGCACGAGCATCGTGCACCATTTTTCGTAAAGACTCGTTGTTACTCATAGCTATCCTTAGTTATTTGTATTCGCCAATGCCCCCATAAGCATTTAAACGGTTATAAAGTGTTTTCGTACTGATCCCCAGCATTTGCGCAGCAATCGTCTTATTACCTTGTACTTTATCTAAAGTCGCGTGGATCAATTCTTTTTCAACTTCTTCAATGGTTTGCCCTGCAACAACTTGGTTTGCTTGGCTCTCTTTATTCACTTTAGAAAACGGTGATTCTAACGAATCAGGTAAAGTAATAACGGAGCCTTTAGGGTCACTCATGATAAAGGCACGGTGTATAGCATGGCGAAGTTCACGCACGTTACCAGGCCAATCATGGGCCTCAAGTTCTTTGATTTGCGCTGCTTGCCATTTAAAGTCGGTGCCGTTTTCATCATTAAGCTGCTCTAAAAAAGCATTGGCAAGCAATGGAATATCTTCTTTGCGCTCACGAAGCGGTGGAATATCAATAGGGAATACCGCTAAACGAAAGTAAATGTCTTCACGAATAACATTATTTTGCGCAAGGTCGGTCAAGGTGCGGTTGGTTGCAGAAATAACGCGGCAATTTACCGCTTGCTCTTTGGTTCCACCCACTCGAGTTACTTTTTTACTTTCGAGTACACGTAGTAAGTTTGGCTGCATATCAATGGGCATTTCTGTCACTTCATCTAAAAACAAAGTACCACCAGCAGCTTGCTCAAACACCCCCTCTTTACGTGCAATAGCGCCTGTAAATGCGCCCTTTTCATGGCCGAAAAGTTCGCTACCAATCAGCTCTTTAGAAAATGCACCACAGTTAGTTGCTACTAAAGGGCCATCACACTCAGTGGCGTTGTGAATTGCCTGAGCAACCACTTCTTTACCAGCACCACTTTCCCCCATCAACATTACATTGGCAGAAGTTGCTGCAACACGCTCAATCATAGTGTAAAGCTTTTGCATCACCTCAGATTCACCAATTAAGGTGCCAAAGTGGCGCTTTATAGCTGGCGTTGCTTTTTTCTTAGGGCTTGCTTTTTTCGGGTTGAGTACCCGTTCTATATCTTCTCGTTGTAGTGGTTTGACTAGGTGACCAACATTAGGCTCACACATTTCAGCCAACTTACCCTTTACTGAAGGATGCCCTGAGATTAACGTAACACGAGGCGATTGACCGATTGCTTTTAAGTGCTCAAGCAAATGTAGACCGCTGCCATCTGGCAACATAAAATCTAAAAAAACATGGTCAAACGTGTTGTTTTCAAACCATTGCTCAGCTTCAGCAAGGTTCGCTGCGGTATTTATATTGTGCCCGAGGAACTCAACAATGTGACAAACTACATCACTAAACTCACTGTCATCATCAACTAAAAGTACGTTTAACATATTTATTCCATAAGCTTTTTTAATCATTCTACGCTTAGTTCCAATAAAAATAAAATAAAGCGCGTTAGATACTAATTGAATTCAAATTACGACCATATTACTGCATTTAGTTCCACTTTAGGGTAAAAAGTGAGAAAAATACTAGAAACGGGTTATTATTGCCTACTCAAAATTAAGCTGAGCTGTACTTATTTTAAGTTATTAAGTTGTAATCATATGAAGTTATTAAGAAAAGTTATTCACCTAAGTTTAGGAAACGACTACGGCACTGTATTTATTCGTAACACTGCCCGCGCCATTGTTTTAAAAGGTGAACAAATACTACTTTTATACACCGCTCGTTATGATGACTACAGTTTACCGGGTGGCGGGGTTGATAAAGGCGAAAGTATTGAGCAAGGGCTCCTGCGAGAACTTCATGAAGAAACTGGGGCATTACAAATTCAAATAAAGCAGCCTCTAGGATTATACGAAGAAGTGAGGCCTTGGTATAAAGACGACTTTGATTGTGTTCATATCAAATCCTATTGCTACTTCTGTGAAATTAGCGATGAATTTGCAGACCCAAAAATGGAGCACTACGAAGTGCAAAATGGCATGCAACCTAAGTGGGTGAATATATTTGATGCCATCGCACACAACGAAACCACCATGGCAATGAGTGAAAAACAGGGCTTATCGATTCAGCGCGAGACCTTTTTATTAAAGCTGATTGCTGACACTCTTTAAGTTTTTTACATTACTTTACGCAACCCTCAGCTATTGGGGCAGTCTATACTTATAATTAAAGCCAATTATGAGAGTCAACCATGAGTAAAGTAGCTGCCCTTTCTAAGCCAACCATCCTGTTACATTGGACCGTTGCCATTTTGTTTATCGGCGTATTTGCGATGGGCATTTATGTTGCTGATTTTGCCGAGCCACCCGCTAAATTTACTTATATGGGATGGCATAAATCAATGGGCTTAGTAGTATTAGTTTTTGCCATCGCAAGGCTTATTTGGCGCATAAAAGAAGGCGCATTACCTGCAACATCTGACATGCCTAAATGGCAAACCGTAATTGCTCACCTCACTCATGGCTTATTGTTACTTGCGACCCTAGCTATGCCGTTGTCTGGCTTTATCATGAGCTATGCGGGCGGCCGTGCAATTAGCTTCTTTGAGTTTGAGCTATTGAGCGCACCAGAGAAAACACCTTGGCTTGCTGATGCAGGCAGCTTAGTGCACCACAGTTCAGTGCTTATTATCGTAGTGATTTTAGCCTTGCACATTGCCGCAGCACTTAAACACCAGTTTGTTGACAAAGATGGCATGCTGAGCCGCATGTTAGGTAAGTCTTAAATCAGATTTAAGCGGGCTTAGGGTGAGCATAAAAGCGCCATAAGCCCACTAAATTACTTATTAAAAAAACCGTCTCCATAAGCACTGCCAATGGTGAAAAAACCAAGATGTTATGGACTATCCAGCCAATCGTGCCAACAATCATCAGCATGCGTAAGGTAAAGTCTTTGCCTTGGAATGAAGCGTAGGTTTGCAGTAATGTTGCCGACAGCGCGATAAAGCTCACCCAGCTATGCCAAGTAAATAGTACTGCGCTAATACTCAAAAGCATAAAAGCTATCATCACCCAGCTTTTGCGGGCAAAAATACAATAGCCATAACGCAGTGCAGCAATCAGCATTAAGCTTGCTGCACTAAAGTTTTCGAGCAACATAAAGTGCACAGATGTCAGTAAAACCGAGCTAAACAAACAAGCTAAAATTGCCTGTCTTTGTTTAAATTGAAAAGAAGCCAAATCGAGTAATGTGGCAATGGCAACTAGGCACTGAGATAAAATAAACATAACGACTCCTGAAAAATCAGCAGTGTAATGTTCACTGTTTTGCTACGCCTTAACTTAAGTTAAGACGCCGTCTAATTCGCGATAAAGAAATCGCAGAGATCCCTAAATACATAGCAACCTCGTTTAAACTCAGTTGTTCAAGCCAATGCGGTTTTTGTTCCAGTAAATATTGGTAACGCTGCTCAGGGGTATTGAGTAATAAAAACGCTTCTTTTGCTTCTTTAAACAATAATTGCTGACTAACTAACTGATGTTTAATTGCTTGCCAGTCGGCACTATCAAGTAAAACCAAAGGCACCTTAACAAGCTCAGCATCACGTATCACTTTGAGCTGGTAAAGCGCTGGGGTTTTGGCTAACCAGTTACCATATAGCAGTGCAAATTCATCTTGAAAGTAGAACTCTTTACACTTTTGCCCGCCTTGCGATGATGCATGTAATGCCCCAAGCACCCCAGATATAATTAAGTAACCTGCATCTTGTTCGTCCCCTTGTTGTAATAAAACATCACCTTTAGCGTAACGCTTTATGGCGCATTGCCCAGCAAGCTTGTTACGAAATTCACAGGCTAGTTGATGGTAACTATCACCAAGTGGAAGTAACTGGGTATCTATCAAGATTGCCAACCTTGCATTAGTAGTTTAGTCATTTGCTGAGCGTTTATACCTTCTCGAACCACAAAGCGCTCACCACACCAAAGCGGTGAAAAACCACTGTCACCTTTAGCCTCTGCTTTTGCACGTAATGCCGTCATCGCAATCGACGCATACGGAAAAGGCGGCGCTTGCTCTGGCATCGCCCCTAACTCTTGCATCACTCTGTTGCGTACTCCTCGTGCCGGGCGGCCAGAAAATAATGTCGTCAATTCTGTTGAGTCTGGCTCAGCCGTTTTTAACACTTCACGGTGTAAAGCACTTGTTGTTGCCTCTTCACAAAGTAAGTAAGCGCTCCCCACCTGCACTGCAGATACACCTAATGCTTGGTACTGAGCTACATCTTCTGCTGTGCAAATTCCACCTGCTGCAATAACGGCTATATCAAGCTCTACACATTCTCGCACCAATTGAACAGTGGTTGGTTGCAGCGATAAATCCATCGATAAAAAATGACCTCGGTGACCACCAGCTTCAATCCCTTGTGCGATAACCGCATCGGCACCATTTGCTTGTAACCAGCGCGCTTCATCTAACGTTGTGGCTGATGAAAGAACAGCCCCGCCCCACGCTTTAATCTGAGAAACAATCTCTTTACTGGGCAGGCCAAAATGAAAGCTCACAACGGCAGGCTTGTAAGGCGCGATAATATCGATCACTTGCTGATTAATTGGCTGGCGTGAAGCGTTACGGGTAAATTGTGAGGCATCGACAACAAACTCATCAAAATAAGGCTCAAGTACATTATGCCATGCAGTTTGCTGAGCCAGTGTATAGTCAGGTGTTTGGTGACAAAAGAAATTAAGGTTGTATGGCTTATCAGTATGCTGACTAATGTAATCAAGCTCTGAGACAAGCTGCTCAGCCGAGAGCATAGCGCAAGGTAACGAGCCAAGCCCCCCAGCTTCACACACAGCCACTGTCAGTTTGGCGTTTTGCACACCCGCCATTGGCGCTTGAATAATCGCAAGTTCGGTATTTAACACAGAATTTGTCATTACGTATTCCTTGTAAGTTTTGCAGCCTGTTGCAGTTTTTACAGAAAAAAGAGTACCTAGCCAAGGTTAAATTAAAATAAAAGGCAATAAAATCAGATGGCTACAATGGATAAAAATAGGTATTAGCCTTGCAAACCTTTTCCTACAATTTTGTAAGGAGATAATGATGACTGATACTGTAACTACAATCAATCCAGCCAATGAGCAAACCTTAAATACGTATAATTTATTGTCATTGCAACAAGCACAGAGTGAAGTTGACCAATGTCATCAAGCTTTTTTAAAGTGGCGCACCACATCCCATGAGCAGCGCGCTAAATTACTCAATCAACTTGCACAAGTAATTGAGTCTAATCAACAAGAGTTAGCCCAATTAATGACCGATGAAATGGGCAAGTTATATCAACAAGGCCTACAAGAAGTTGAGCTTTGCGCTGCAATTTGTCGCTATACCGCAGAGCAAGGGCCACAAGTGCTTGCTGATGAAAGCCGTGATATGCAAGACGGCCGTGCAATTATTAGCTACCAAGCAATCGGTGTCGTTTTAGGTATCCAACCTTGGAACTTCCCGCTTTATCAAGTCATTCGCTATGCTTGTGCGAATATCATGGCGGGTAATACCACGGTGCTAAAACATGCAGGCAATGTATTTGGCATGGCTGAAAAAATTGAGCAATTATTTATTCAAGCTGGCTTTGATGACTATTGCTTTAAAAACCTACTGATTGACGGTAAAACCGCAAGCAAACTTATTGAGCACTCAGCTATTCGAGGTGTGACATTTACTGGCAGTGACGAAACAGGCAAAAAAGTTGCTGAGCTTGCAGGTAAACAGGTTAAGAAAACCGTACTTGAGCTTGGCAGTAACGATGCCTATGTTGTACTCGATGATGCTGACTTAAATACGGCGATTACCGCATGTACGCAAGGGCGCTTGATCAATAACGGGCAAACCTGTGTTGCAGCAAAACGCTTTATTGTGGTTGATGCCTTATACGATGATTTTAAAGCCTTAATTAAAGAGCAATTTGAACAGGTTGTTCTTGGTGATCCGAATGATGAAAAAACCACACTCGGCCCAATGGCCCGTAAAGATTTACGCGATAAACTTCATCAGCAAGTGACTGATTCAGTAAATGCGGGTGCGAGCATTGTTACCGGCGGTAACGTTGCTGAGCACACAGGCTTTTATTACACCCCGACTCTGCTTGAAAACATTAAACCGGGCATGCCCGCCTATGATGATGAATTATTTGGCCCTGTAGCATCGCTTATCAGAGCAAAAGATAATGATGAGGCAATGCAAATTGCTAATGACTCTCGCTATGGTCTTGGTGGCGGTATTTTCTCAAAAGACGAACAAGCAGCCATTGAGCTTGCAAAGCACCATTTTGATACCGGCATGGTTAATATCAATGGCTATGGTCTTGCGCAGCCGAACTTACCATTTGGTGGTGTAAAAGACAGTGGCTATGGCCGTGAACACGGCGGCTTTGGGTTACGCGAATTTGTTAATATCAAAACCATTATGGTCAACGACTAACCACAAAAAGGGCTCATTAGAGCCCTTTTTATTACTAAAACGAATCACTTTTCATACCAATCCGCTTAATTAAGTAGTCTATTTTGAGGCAATAAAATATCGTTGATAACAAGGCAAAAATTTCGTTATTTAGTTGTGCTCGGCAATTGCTCCTGCATTGCTCTACCTTCTGCATCCATGCAGTCGTAAATGAGAAATTTTTAACGCAGTTAGCGACAGGTTTTATCCCTCAAAATGATTAAGTATTATTGCGGGTTGGTATTAAACATAGGCACTTGCTGCTTAGACGCTGCTGGCATTTTTAACTCATCCACTGCTTTTTCTTTATCAATCTGCTCTTGTTGTTTTTGATTGTCAGAATCGGGGTTATAAACAAGCTCAGTCAGCAGTGCAAAGTGATCAGAACCATATTTTGCCAAACGCTCAATACGCTTAACACTAAACTCATTACTATGAAAAAGGTGATCAAGTGGCCAGCGCATAAAGAAATAACTGGCATGAAACGTATTAAAAAAACCTCTCCCTTTACGTGGGTCTAACAAACCACTGATACGCATAAACAAGCGGGTACTACGCGACCATGCAACATCATTTAGATCACCGGCAACAATACAAGGTCGCTGTCTGTTTTTAAGTGCTTTCGCTAAGATTATCAACTCAGTATCACGAGGTCGTGAGCTGTCTTCTTCTGTGGGGCTCGGGGGAGCAGGATGAATAAAGTGCCCTTGTACTTCTACGCCATCTGCATCTTCGAACAAAATATGGATTGAGGGGATATCGCTTTCGATAAGCTCACAAACTTGCTGTTGTTTGATTCTAAACTTGCTGTACAAGTGCATGCCATAGCGATTATCTTTTGGGCAGTACACTCGATATGGGTACTCTTGTTCTAAACTGCTCAGTTTATTTTGCCAAGTTTGATCAGACTCTAACGTAATGAGGAAATCAGGTTGGTGCGTTTTGACTAAGCCAATGAGTTTGTCATATTCAGTGTTCGACATCAGTACATTTGCCGACATAATACGAATACTGTGATTAGCGGATATATTACTTGAGGCAACTTCTTTATTAGCGAGCCTTGTGTAAGGGTAAATCCAGCCGACTTGTAAAAGCAACACGACGATACTCGCCAGAGCACAACCAATATAAAGCGCGGAGCCCGTACGACTGATTAAATAGCTTGCAGCAATTAAACTCGCACAAGCAAGGTAAACCACTTGCAAGCGTACAAAGTCACAACTGCGAATTAAGTAATGTTGGGAATATGAAAATGGCAAGATTGAGACCACTAGCAGCATGGCCAATAGTGAACTCAATCCATAAGTCATGATCGATTCAAGCAAAATTAGCGACTCAAAATAGAAATAATTTCTCGGGTATCTTCCACTAAACGCACGACAGTATCGTCGACTTGAATTGAAATTAGACCATCTCTGTCTCGTGATTTAATCACTTTACCGCGGCGGTAAATATCACGGTCAAGAATATCGCCTTTGCGTAATTTCTTCTGCCA
>NZ_PNCZ01000049.1:0-18026 GCF_005887425.1 Pseudoalteromonas sp. S2721 | reverse complement strand
GGAGTTAAAACGCCTCCTACAACTCGCATCTCGCTAACTTTTCAATCTGATAGCTGACGGCTGAAAGCTGATAGCTCCTTTACCCTTTTCCCCTTGTATCTCGCTAATTAGTTGGGTTTCGCTCCGCTCTAACCAACCTACCAACTGATAGCTCTACGAACCATACAGCGCTTTCATTAATTGACGCAGGTTCTTTTGATTAGTTTCCGTCTTAACCAGCGCTTTTAAACGGCTTTTAACCTCTGGTTTTGACTTCGCTTGTTGACTTAACGCCGATATAGCGGCGCTGCGAATATCTCTTGGGTGACTAGCGTCAGCAAAGGCATAAATACTATCGACTTGTTCTGCGTCTAACTCATTATTACCCATTGCCTTTAATATCGCCCCTTGCGCTTTACTATCAGTTTCTTGATTTAGTTGATTACTCAAGTAATTCAAACTGGTTTTACTTGGCATTTTTGCCAGAGCCTCTGCCGCATTTAGGCGTAATCTTGGACTGTCGCCAGCTAAATAATCACCAATAAGCTGTTGATGATCATAGTCTCCACTATTACCCAGTGCGGTGATTAGGGCTGATGCTTTTTGCTCCGTTGCACTTGAACTTAATGAATCAGCTAACTTTTGTGTTAACTGAGTTGAAAACTCACTGCCCTGCTGATTTTTTGCAATCGCCCCCATTACCATTAAAGCACTGTGAGCCAGCTTAGAATTTTCTTCATCAAGACCATATGACATTGAATACTCAAAAATCGCCTCAACCTGTAAGTCAGTTAACGGCTTTTCACTGTATTTTAGTGCCATTAAACTTCTAAAGCGCTGATTTGGTGAAAATAAACCAGGCTCAACAAATACCTCTGTCAGTAATTGTTTTGAATTAACTGAGTCATGCTTACCTAGGTACATAAACAATTTACTTTCCAAAGGATCTGCAATTGATTTAGTTGATATAAGCTCTTTTAAGCTCATCAAATACTGATCGTTATCATAAAGAAATTGCAAAAGCGTTTTTCGGTCTCCCTCTAGCCAATCCATACTTTTTAAAGCAGTGATAAACGCTTCAGTATTTTTTAATGGTTGAGGCGGCGCTTTAGGGTAAACCCAATCTGTGCTTAAATTTTTCCATTGATTAGGGTCTTCGGGTAATTGTAGTAACCTTGCATCATCGGGTATCGATTGATTTGAACGATTTAAACTTAACGTTTGCAGTACTTCAATATTCATATTTCCATCACTACTACTGACTTGAATATGACTATTTCCGAGGGTTTTTGTTAACCAGCACTTATCGTTTTCAAAGATAAACTCATCACTAATAATGTTCGCCACTTCCAACTGCATTAGCTTTTTCGCAGCATTAGTGCTTTGCCTAGTGTCGGTTGATTCTAAATAACTGAGTTTATTTCGCTTTAGTTTATTATCAGCTAACACTGTGTAGAGTGATTTGTACTGACCGATATCATCTCGCTCTTTAATCCAGTACTTATCACCCTGTAAATTTTCAGGGGGTTTTGCACGGTGAAAGGCACGGTATAAAGCAATCAGCTTTTGTTGATCAGCCGCTTTTAATTTAGCGTTAAACCGATAATCTAAAACTTCACCTGAGTTATTGCTAACTTTCACAGCAAAAGGCACAGCATACTCATTGCTGGTACTCACTGTTTTATTCAACTTTGCTTGAGCTTGGTATAGCTCAAAACCCAACCAGTGAAATTTTTCTGCAACTAACAAAGGCCGATAAATTAACCGCCCTTGCAAGTCAAACTGGCTTTTTGAGGGGCTATTCATCGAAACAATATTCGTATCAGCTTTTGATTGAAGTTCACCCCAAACAGTACAATGAGGCACTGCATAAGCGGCCGAAGCATAGCCTAATAAAGTGCCAAAAAATAAACTCAGTTTAATTAAACGCATTATACCTTAGCCTTCATACTAATAGTTTAAGGTTGCTGATTCGTCTAAAATTGTCCAGCTTTTATCGTACAAGGTACTAGTATCGTAGATAGTTTGAGTTTTGGTTTTTGTCTTAACCGTGCAACACCACTTGTATTTAGGGTATTTCACATAAACATAAAATTCGCCGGAAATAGCCTCAATATCATTCGTTACATCAATCCCTAAGGTGATTTTAGAATCAGTGATAGCTTTAGCTAAATCTGCATAAAGTGTGGCATTAAATGTATCTGCAATAATCAAAAAGTCTATACCAACACCGCCACTTGCAATACCTAAGTTTATTTCTGCAGTGGCATACGCATCCATGCTGGCAGTAACAATATCTCCCCCTAAGTCAATTCGGCTATTGCTGTAAGCTAAACCAACCCCTAAATCCAAGCTGCCACTGACACCAGCCTCAACGGTCACCGGAACAATTACAATGGTGAACGTCGTTTCAACCACTTTTTGCTCTTCGCTCCAGCTATATCCTAAAGACTTGTCTAAGGCCGTTAACGTGTCGCCCTCGTCAATTAATGTGTCACCCAGCACACTAAAGTTTGCTGCATAAGTAATCTCACCATCACTTACATTTGCACTCGCTTCAGCACTGGCACTAACCAAACTCGCTGATTTATCAAAGAGGTAAAGATCTAGGTCTGCTTCAACTAGCCCCTCGGCTGAACCACCATTACTAGAAGAAACATTCATATAGCTATAAAAAGAAGGGCTGATTGCCACAGCATCGCTGTCACCATAGGTAGCACTCCAACTGCCAACTTTGGCTAACGTTGTTGCTGATGAAGCTGTAGTCTGCATCGCTGATGCTGACGCTATTGTTGCTTGATTACTATTTAGCTCTACCGATTCTGCAGTACTCACTTCATCATGATAAAGTGCATAAGGTACTTCAACGGTAATACTATTATTTTCGCTATGAGCTTCAATTTCATCAGAGTTGTCGTGGAAGGTAAATGTCATGCTAAAACTGTTTTCACCACCATCGTGATCAAAATCATCGTGTATCGCTTTTAGCAACACGCCATTTACTGCAACATCCCAAGGAAAGTAATGAGATTGCTCATGATCAGGAAACTTAATACGCATCGTCTCCATATAAGCTTGTGCTTGCTCATTCCATAAGTGAGCATGATAAGTCGTTTCGCCGATGGTTATTGTTGCACTGATATCAGCCTCGTTGACTGAATTACCAAATTTGGTGGCATTAATAAAGCCTATTAAATCAGGTACTTTTTGCGTTGGTTCACCAGTACCTGTGGTATCTCTTTTACCCGGGCCAGGAAAAATAGCAAAGCCGTCACCCACTTTAAGTTTATCTAAAACAAAATCATGGTAATGACCATCGCCAATGGTTACTGAGCTATAGGTGCTTTCGTCACCAGATTCAATGCCACGGGATTTATTATCTGTAACATCAACTTCGTTTGAGATCACACCACTTGTGTCAACAAAAGCGGCAATAATAAATTCACCCGATACGAGATCTTCATTTGGTAAAATTAATGTTGCTGTATGATTTTGCTCGCCTTCTTGTAACTGCTCGATATAAAACTCACCCAAATCGTAGCCATCAGGCTCATCTTCAGTTTCGAGCTCAGCGACTTTACTTCTTTCAATTAAAATAAATGAAACACCAACATGTTCATTCGTTAATAAGGTTGTTTCGGTACTGAAATCAACTGTGATCTGTTGTCCTGGTTGATAAACGTCATCGGAGACTGAGGTCATAGATTTCAAAGCGACATTAGCAACAGCTTCTTGTTCGGTAGAGTCATCATCAGAACACCCAACTAGTGAAAGTAGGGATAAAGCCAACACAGCACTAATCCTTTTACACTGATTCATATTACGATTCCTAATTATTGATTGTAATTTCGACAAACTATTAATTAATAAAATGCTTACTTCTACTCAAAGTCCGACCGACTTCTTTTCGAAATGGTTAAGCTTTAACCCACTCAAATTGGGGTACAAAAGGTTCATATTTCAAAGGGTAAATCACAATAATGGATGAATTATGGAGGGATAAAAAAATTTAATAGGTGCGAGGGACGAGGAAGGAGATAATAGATATCAGTCGTTAGAAGTCAGATTAGATTGTGCCTACGCATACTTAAATTAGAATGCTCATCCGTAGGCGTGAAATTTATTTCGCGCGAAATATATTTCACACCTACGGTATCGGGATTAGCCATAGCAAGGTACAGGCACAATCTAACCTAAACCTTATGGCTTAAAGCTCTTTTGTTTTAATCTGATAGGTGACGGCTGAAAGCTGATAGCTCCTTTCCCCTCGCTAACTTATCGAGTTTCGCTGTGCTCTACCCTATACGCTGTTATTAATACCCTTCAAACCTTGTTGCACAACCTATGCCTATGCACTCAACACGGCTGTCGAGTTCTAACAGCTCTAAATTATAACTTTTGCTTACATCTACTTTTTTTAGTGGATTATTAAAAAGGCTGATATCTACTAAATTTGCATGTTCACGTAAATCAATGTTTTTTAATTTGTTATTTGACAAAAAGAGCACTTGAAGCATGGGGTTTGCTGTTAAATCGATAGTGCTTAACTGGTTATTACCGGCGTAAAGTGCAGTTAACTTTTTATTATGGCTTATGTCTAAAGAGCTAAGCTGGTTGGCATCTAGGTTTAGTTCGCTGAGCATCTTGAACTTGCTTAAATCTAGGTTTTTTAACTGATTATTTGCAAGCTCAAGGTTACGAATACCACTCGGTATATTTACTTTTGTGAGCTTATTGCCCGACAGGTTAAGTTGATATAGTTCAGAATTAACAAGCGTCAATTCACCTGTCAGCTTATTATCATTAAGATCAAGCCATGTAAGTTTACTGTTAGTGCTTACATCAAGCTTTGAAAGCTTATTACCACTCAGCATTAAAGTCTCTAACTCTTCGTTGTTACTTACATCAATACTCGTAAGGCTGTTTTGGCTTAAATCAACAAGGAAAAGCTGGCTATTGTGACTTATGTCGATTTCGGTCAGCTGGTTTGGCACTTTCTTATCGGCAGGCCTACTTGTAATGCCACCAATTTCACCAACGATGAAGCTATCCCCTTCATTACTGAGGACGAGTTTTGTTAAGTTACTAAAATGCTCAACCCCTTTGGCTGAGGTAATACCGCGATCTCTGCAATGTATTTTTGTCACCTCCCCCACAGTTTTATAGCCACTTTCTTGTAAACAAGCTAAGAAGTTAGCATCAGCAACCACGCTCTCAATTGGTGTATCGTCATTAGCCGAAACACCAGCAACCCCAAGATTTAACACAAGCAAACAGGCCAAAGCCATGTTAATGCGCACAAAGTTCCTTTTTAGCATTATTTCACCTTAAAATTTCAACAACATAATCAGGTGGTTAAGTTAAGAGATTTCACCACCCAACAACAAAGAATGCATAATACAGGTTATTTGACATTTGTACCTATATAAATACACAAATACTTTCGAAGTTGTTTTTTAATGGGTTCGCGCGAAATAAATTTCACGCCTACAGTGCTAGGTGCTAGGTGCTAGGTGCTAGGTGCTAACGGCATAGTGTTGGTTATGGGGTGGTAAAGGGATTAGGCAAAAAGAAAGACCTGACCCCATAGCCTCATGTGACCCATAGCCTCACGTCGATTGTTACCGCACTGAACAATATGTTGAGTTACATTAAATCGAGGAAGACGTGCCATAACTATACGAGTCCATTAGTTTATCGTTAAAACAGTATAACTAATCACAAATAAATAGAATCAGAATCTAAAATCAACGACTCTGACCCTTTTGATTTTCTTTTGGTGCTGATTAATTTACCATATTAAATATAAAGTATGCGATAAGTATGATATACAGGAACTCTTTAAAGTGTCCAAGGTGCCTAACTGAAGCTTCAATAAATTGATTAAACTTACAATCTATTCTTTTATCTACCGATTCAACAGTAGAATCACTCAATAATGGAAGCCAATATTGTTGAATAAAATCATCATTTTCAAAGTAGTGACTATGTCCCCCATGAAAATACCTATTTACAAACTTGTTATTATTGAAACCAAAGAATCCTGTCCTCCCAGCCATTCCAGTAAAAGGCACCAATAAATTAGATATTAAAAGTGGAATGTCGCGATCTCCAGTATCATTTATAATTGAACACCCTGTAACTTCTAATATTTTTGAGAAGTCATAATTACTCTTTAGCACACTTCCAGCTAAGACTAACCTTTTTAAAGGTATTTTTTTATTTCTTTTTAAATACTTCTGAATCCCGTATACAGCAATATATGTACCGAAACTGTGTGCAAAAATTATAAGTTCCTTATTTTTATTTTCTGGCTTATTCATTAAAACCGAAAGCTTCCTTTCGAAAACTAATACTGCAAAATATCTTATAAATGGTAAAAAAAAAGCAATGAACGAATAAAATCCGTATCTATATGTTTCAAAATCAACAGAGTTTGTATGCGTCCTTACAGCTTTTTTCAGATTACTTTGCCACTCCCCCCTAGTTTCAATCCCATGTATAGACAAGCAAAGTACTGGTTTCTCAGAGTTAGTTTTAGAGATATCACTAGAAAGTGCATAATTTATCGAGTCTACGACTTTCCTCTTCCAAAGTTTATTGTTCTTACCCGCTTCCACAACAGTAAAAAAGTACTTTTCAAATCTATCTCTGTAGAGCTCAATATCATCTTTATTTGCAGTTATTCCAAATATTCTTCCTGGAGTATTAATATTACTCCTGCGAGTAATTTCATCTAATAAGTTAAGACCTACTTCTGCTGATGGAGCTTCATCTCTTTTTGGTAGCATTACATCTAAAATAAGAATGTTAAAGTACTCACTTCTCATCAATGTTTTTGCTTTTTGAGCATTGGTACAAACTACCACACTTTCTAAAGCAATCTTAAGCTCATCATTTAATAATTTTTTAATAGATTTCAAGCGTAATTCATCGTCATCAACTACTAGTATTTTCAATTGAATGATCCTTTATTAAGTTGAGTAATTGCGACATCCACTCATTTTGCTTATTACTATAGAAAATCACGTCTAAACAATTATCCGCATATTCTGATTTCATTTCTTTTTTTAATAAATCAAACGTTGATGAGCTATTTTCATCACTAAAGTTTTTATATTGTGTAATAACTACATATTTACTTGAAATTTTCCGTCTTTTAATTTTCCGAGCTAACTCTTTACCACCGAAAGCTCTGAAATCACCGCCGCCATTAATTTCATCTTGATCAAATGTAGGTAAACTCATATCTAAACAAACAAAATGATAAATATTCTTAATTAACTTTTGCCAACCACTTGTAAATGAACTAGCTAAAGTTATATTTACTGACAATTCGCTCTTTAGTAAATTAACTATCTTATCTCTCTTATAAGGGTTATCTTCAATAATTAAAATTTCAATCATAATTTTCAATCCTTAAACAAAATTTATTCCCTTCTGAAAATGGTACTACATTATACTTTGCAGAAACCGCCTTTAATTTATGTGCTGATTTATAGAGACCAGAGTTACCCTCAACCTTTAATAATTCGGAAGAATTCATAGTAAGCAATTTATCGGTGAGCTTCGCAATACCTCCATTTACTAATTCACCAAGGCGCTGTTTGGTTACAATGTTTTTTATTGTTAGTTTGAATCCCCCCTGACAAGCTGCAAAATCAATATAGATTTTACATTTTTTCACACCGTACTTAGTTGCATTGTGAAGGGAATTAATAATTGTAAACACTAACGGATTTACGTGACTTGCTTCGATGAGCAAGTTATCTTTTATCGATACATCGATAGGATTATCGGCTGAAAAGCACCCATTAAAGCACTTTTCGGCAATTTTAATTACATTATCAATTGGCAAACTTTCTTCTATTGTAGATGTTTTTAACGAAAACCATTCACATACAATTTTAATATCATCCTTCACGGCCTCGTTTGCTTTTCTAATTGCTACGAATAGGTCAGTCAATGATGTTCCTTGTTTGGCTTCTGTAATATTTGAAGATAGCTCCTTAAATAGTTCATCAATTTCACCCAGAAAAACCTCATTTAACATTTTTTTCATTTCTTCAAGCTTTTGAGTTAAATGTGTAATCAATATATCGTATGAAAGTTCTAAAATTGAATTTGCTGAAGTCGCTTTTTCTAATTCGTCCTTAACACTTTGAAAGTCTTGCATACTAAGTGTGGTAAATACAAAGACCTTCTCCGTTGTACTAGCAGAAGAACCAACACGCATCCAGGACTCAGCCCTCTCAATTAAGCCGTTAACCTTCTGGGTGAATTCACTTATTATACTCTCAATATCACTCATTATTGATTGATTTACGTAATTATATATATTACTCCAATACGAGTTAGACTGATAAATTCCTTCAACATTTAATTCAGCCATTAAGTTACTTGCTTGGATAGAAGAGCAAATTTGATTTGAGAAAAAACTATGTCTTATTTCTGAACTTAATGTTTTATCTAAACCATATTCATCATTGGAAAGAAAGCCCCTAGTAAGCTCTTCAAAAAGCGCAATTGCCAATTCATTTTTAGCCCCCTTAGCATACGCCACCCTTTCCTTATTAGATTGTTTATCCTCAAAAACATGATTTTCTTCGTTATTATTTGCTAAAGAATATAACTTCATGTAACTTTTTGCTGTTGAAAGATTTGATGAAACAAACTGGGCTTTATTTACTACAACTTTTGAATGAGATAATTGTGTTACTCCACATTCAATAATATAGTTGTCTAAAATTTGAATATACTCTTCATTGTAATCTTTAACATCGATAGCATTAAGGTTTTTTAAAAACTCTAATATTTTAAGCCTTTCAGATGATAGGTCTCCTGAATTTTCAAAGCAGCCCAGATAATCAATTACATTCAAATTAGCAATATTCCTAAATATAAAAGCTTCAGAATCCGAAATTTGTTTGAGACCATACAAATATTCGCTTGGTCTATCAAAGCCTTTGCTTATTATGAATTCTTCAAAACACTCATTGAGTAAATAATCAATTTTTTTATCCTTAATTTTATTATAAAAATAAGAAAACACTACAGAATCAGTCGAATAGTAAGCCTCCTTGTCAATGTAAGAAGCTATTTCTTCTAAAGGAATAGACACTATACAGTCAGAACTACTGATTAATTCACTAGCAGAAAATGATAATAGAGAAGTAAAATCACCTATAGATAATAGGTATTGAGATTTTAATTCTATAAAATCTTTTCGTATAGCCGATCTTGACTCGTATTCCGAGAGCTCTTCTAAAACTTTTTCTTTGTTAGCTAAATTAGGCTTATTTATTGAGTCAACTATTTTAAATTTTAATTTAGTGACCTCATTAATCAAATTAAAATCACAATTATTAAACAGTATGGTTGGTATAAAACTAAAGGACATAGGTGTTGCACCATAAACAACATGCGACATTAATTTTTTGTGCTGCCCTTCTGATATAATTTTATTGTTTGCATTCCTCAAAGCAATAAGAACATACTTAGAAAATTCCATATCGTTGTGTTTGACAACTATTGACAAAAGCTCTGATGATGCCTTTTCTACATTATTGAGCAAATAAATATCAATTAATTTAACTAAAATACCTCTTATAAAGTTTGGTAATTTATTAGATGGGTGCTCATTTAAATATATGTAACTCCTAGCATATAAATTAAGCTTTATAAAATCGTGAGTATCATATAATTTTTTATCATTGAACCTATCGATCACATCACGATATTTCCCCATACAATAATCCAGATAACACCGGTCATTATTATGATCAAAGTAATTGTAGATGCTACCATTAGAGCTCACTAAAAATAACTTATGAATTGAATCAAGGCGTTCACTTTGGATGTTATTTTTTAGTGCACATAGGACTCTTTCAAATTCCAACATGAACTCTTCGCCATATGCCTTCTCATACTTTGAATCTCTAGTGCCTATATGTGATGCTAGCAGTGTAAAGTAATAGTACAAATCTACTAAAGGAAAGTATTGTAGTAACTCCAATGACTCCGTTGTTTCAAAATCTTCATATAGGGGAAAAGGAAGAAAAATTAATGAGCAGAAAGCAGCAAAACCAGTCGCACCACCAGACATAAATTCACGATTCATATTTACAGTTGTATCTTCAACGATTGTTAGAACATCAGCACCTTTTATCTTTTGGTATAATCTATTTAGAATTAGCTCAAATAAAGTTTCGGAGTTGGCTTCATAGTATTCATTGACACATTCGTTAATTTTCTCATATTCTTTATTTAAAGCTAACACATTAAAGTATGCAGAAATAAACCAGATTGATTCACCGCATTCATCTTTGTATGCTAATAGTTCTTTTTTTGCGCATTCATACTTACTATTAATAATTAAACATTCAACATCTTGCCGTAGCTTTTCAAAACGAGTTATTTCTTTAGTTCCGTTCACTAATTGAACTTTGTATATAGCTAGAATGCGTTGTATAGGTATATTGATATCGGCTTCAACATTAAAAAAACCATCTAAATTACTGTATTGATTTAAGTTAGCCCTTACTTCTGGCTGCTTTAACAAAGTCTGAAAAATGGTTTCAAAATCGTCCCAATGATATTGATTAAAGAATGCGATTAACTGCTCCAATACCGTTTTATTAAATGGAGGTTTAAGTACGGACGTGACAATTTCGTATGGCTTCGGCTTTTTTATTTTTTTTTGTTTATTTATGTTTGCTTTACTTCGTCTTCCCTTCGCCAAAATTGCACCTTATTTAATTACAAAAATAACTTAAAGGTTACCATAAAATATAAAAAGAACTACATTTACAATTTCCTCAATTACTTTAATTTTTTAATAAGTTGTGCAGAAGCAACGCTCTGCGCTCTTTAACCTTATCAAGACCAAACACAAATTTCACGTTTACCCCCAGTCATCACGCCCTGAGAATAAGTAATTAATGAGTAATATCGCGCATGGATGCGCGATAAGCCATGCTTGCATATGGATGTGCTTTCATGGTGTTGACGTTCACATCAATTATTGAATTGAAGGGTTATGCGTGATGCTCGGGGCGCCTTGGGGTTCCAAGGGGAGGTCGACGGCAGCTGCCCGCCAGCAATCTGGCTAAAGCCTGATCTACAACAAGCGCTAATGCGGCGAAATAAATTTCACGCCTACGGCATCGGGGTTAGCCATAGCAATGTGTGGGCACGTCTAACTCAAAACTTATAGCTTACAGCTCCATTACTCTTTCCCCTAGCAACTCGCTAACTTGGATATTTTTAACCTAACTTCTAACGACTGATATCTAATAACTCTTTTTTCGGCGTTAAAACGCCTCCTACAACTCGTTTCTCTGTAACTTTCCCCTTTCTCCTCGCGACTCGCCAACTTGTTGGGTTTCGCTCCGCTCTACCCAACCTACAAGCTGATAGCTTTTCACCAACAAAAAAGCCGTTACATTGCTGCAACGGCTTTTTGGCATTTGAATTTAATCAAACCTTAGTCACGGTATGTCTCAACCGCTGGGCATGAACAAACTAGGTTGCGGTCACCGTATACGTCATCGATACGGGTTACTGTAGGCCAGAATTTGTCTTTTGCTACGCTTGGTACTGGGAATGCTGCATAGAAACGGTCGTATGCACGATCCCACTCATTGCCTAGTACGTCTGCTTGTGTGTGCGGTGCAAACACTAGCGGGTTGTTTTCAATTGACCATTCGCCAGATGCGATACGGTCGATTTCTGACTTGATTGACACCATTGCTTCGATGAAACGGTCGATCTCAACTTTAGACTCAGACTCAGTTGGCTCAATCATTAGTGTGCCAGCTACTGGGAATGACATAGTTGGTGAATGGAAACCATAGTCTTGTAGACGTTTAGCTACGTCCATTTCTGTTACGCCTGTTTGCTCTTTGATTGGGCGTAGGTCAACAATACACTCGTGCGCAACGCGGTTGTTACGGCCACGGTATAAAATTGGGTAGTGCTCGCTTAGCTTCTCAGATAAGTAGTTAGCGTTCACGATAGCCATTTCTGTTGCTTGTTTTAAGCCTTCAGAGCCCATCATGGCAATGTATGCCCACGAGATTGGTAAAATAGCTGCTGAGCCGTAAGGAGCAGCAGAAACCGCACCGTTACCGATGTTTGTGCCAGCAACATTAATTACGCTGTGGTTAGGCATAAATGGCGCTAGGTGAGATTTAACACCGATAGGGCCAACACCTGGACCACCACCACCGTGTGGAATACAGAATGTTTTGTGTAGGTTAAGGTGCGATACGTCAGAACCGATTGAACCTGGGCTTGTAACACCTACTTGCGCGTTCATATTTGCGCCGTCCATGTACACTTGACCGCCGTGCTGGTGCACGATGTCACAGATTTCACGAATTGTTTCTTCGTAAACACCGTGTGTAGATGGGTAAGTGATCATGATACAAGATAGGTTTTCAGATACCTCTTCGGCTTTCGCTTTAAGGTCTGCCATATCAACGTTACCGTTTTTATCACAGTCAACAACCACGATTTTCATGCTTGCCATTTGTGCAGACGCTGGGTTTGTACCGTGCGCTGAACTTGGGATCAAACATACGTTACGGTGACCTTCACCGCGTGACTCGTGGTATTTACGAATCGCGATTAAGCCTGCGTATTCACCTTGTGCACCTGAGTTAGGTTGTAGTGAAACTGCATCGTAACCTGTGATGTTTACTAACCAATCATGTAACTCAGTCATCATGATTTGGTAACCCGCTGCCTGATCAAGTGGGCAGAATGGGTGTAAGTTTGCAAACTCAGGCCAAGTGATTGGGATCATCTCAGCTGTCGCATTAAGTTTCATCGTACATGAACCTAATGAGATCATTGAGTGGTTAAGCGCTAAGTCTTTGTTCTCTAGGCGCTTGATATAACGCAACATTTCAGTCTCGCTGTGGTACGAGTTGAAGTTAGGGTGCGTTAAAATTTCGTCATCGCGTACTAGGCTTGCAGGAATAGAGTTGCTGCCGTTTACTTCGATTTCGTTTGCTAGCGCATCAACGCTTAGGCCGTGATCTTCACCTAGGATGATGTCGAATAACTCAGCTACGTCTGCACGAGTTGTTGTTTCTGATACAGAAATTGAGTATTCACCTGCGCGGTTAGACGCAAAGTTAACGCCGTGCTCTACTGCACGTGCAACGATTTCGTCTTTGTTATCTGCAACAACCGTCAGTGTATCGAACCATGTGTCGTGCTTAAGGTTTACGCCTTTCGCTTTTAAGCCTGCCGCTAAGATATCTGCAAAACGGTGGATACGCTCAGCGATAGTTTTAAGGCCTTGTGGACCGTGGTAAACCGCGTAGAACGCTGCCATGTTCGCTAGTAATACTTGCGCTGTACAGATGTTTGAGTTGGCTTTTTCACGACGAATGTGTTGTTCACGTGTTTGCATAGCCATACGTAGTGCGTCGTTACCTAAACGGTCTTTAGAAACACCAATAATACGACCTGGTAGTGAACGCTTATACTTGTCGCGTGTTGCGAAGAATGCAGCGTGTGGACCACCGTAACCCATAGGTACACCAAAACGCTGTGCTGAACCAAGTACTACGTCTGCACCTAGTTTACCTGGTGCTTTAAGCATTAATAAGCTCATGATGTCTGCAGCAACACAGGCAATCGCTTTTTTGTCTTGTACTTGTGCGATTAGGTCAGTTACGTCAGTGATTTCACCGGTTGTTGATGGGTATTGGAATAATGCACCAAAAATCTCATGATTAGCCGCTTCGCTTGCAGGACCAACAACTACTTCAAAACCAAACTGGTCTGCACGTGTAGCAACAACGTCGATTGTTTGTGTATGTACGTCATCAGCAATAAAGAAGATGTTTGCTTTTTTAGCTTTAGCAACACGCTTTGCAAGGCCCATTGCTTCTGCAGCAGCCGTTGACTCGTCAAGTAATGACGCGCTTGCTAAATCAAGACCAGTTAGGTCTAGAGTCATAGTCTGGAAGTTTAATAATGATTCTAAACGACCTTGTGCAATCTCTGGTTGGTATGGTGTATACGCAGTGTACCAGCCTGGGTTCTCAAGTACGTTACGTAAAATTACGTGTGGTACGTGAGTTGGGTGGTAGCCTTGACCGATGTATGATTTGAACACTTTATTTTTGCTTGCTACTGATTTTAAGTAGCTTAGTGTTTCAACTTCAGTGCGGCTTTCGCCAATTGATAAACCTTGCTCTAAGCGAATGCTTGCAGGTACCGTTTGACCGATCAGCTCTTCAACACTCGATACTCCAAGAGCGCTTAGCATGTCGCTTACTTGCGCTGGGCTTGGCCCAATGTGACGGCGAATAAAATCTTGCTTTTGCTCTAATTGTTCAAGAGATTTGGCGTTTGACATTTGTCCAGATTCCTATGATCCAAAAAAAAGTGGTTACTGCCAATGGGTAACTGGCAATAACTTAAAAACAGGTTGATTCAGTAACTTACAACGTATGGAAAAGTAAGCTATAAAATCATAAAAGCCCCTGTGAAACCCAAGCTACGCATTTAATTAGCTGGGGATCTAGACGGGGCTTTTAGTCGGCGTGACTAATTAATTAGTCTTCGTCGATTGTGTTAGCGTAGCCTTCAGCGTCTAACAGGTTATCAAGCTCTGATGTGTCAGATGCTTTGATACGGAATAACCAACCGTCAGTGTACGGGTCGTTATTTACTGTTTCAGGCGAATCTTCAAGCTCTTCGTTGATTGCAACGATTTCACCGCCGATTGGTGCGTAGATGTCTGATGCTGCTTTTACAGACTCAGCTACTGCGCAGTCTTCACCCGCGTCAACTTCATCACCAACTTCTGGTAATTCAACGAATACCATGTCGCCAAGAAGTTCTTGTGCGTGCTCAGTGATACCTACAGTAAACGTACCGTCACCTTCGTCGCGAACCCACTCGTGTGAAGTAGCATATTTTAATTCGCTTGGGATATTGCTCATCTTTTTGTTCCTTTGGTTTATATTGGGTGATAACACCAAATTTTTTATAGTTTAGATAACTGATTTGCCGTTACGTACAAAGCAAGGTTTAACAACCTTAACGTTAACCAGTTTTTTACGCATCTCTACTTGGGCTGTTTCGCCAGTTGAACGCGGAACGCGTGCTAGCGCAACACTGTGACCAAGGGTTGGTGAGAATGTACCAGAGGTAATCACCCCTTCACCACCTTCAACGATGACTTTTAAACCGCTACGCAATACGCCTTTTTCTTCAAGCACTAAACCAACTAGTTTGTCTGTGCTCTTGTCAGCGCGTTGCTGTTCTAATACTTCACGACCGATAAACTTACGATCTTCTGGCTCCCATGCGATTGTCCACGCCATGTTTGCAGCAAGTGGAGAAACACTTTCGTCCATATCTAGGCCGTAAAGGTTCATACCCGCTTCAAGACGTAACGTATCACGTGCACCTAGACCTGCTGGCGCTACGCCTGCGTCTAGAAGTTGTTGCCATAAATCAGCAGCTTGATCGTTAGGCACTACGATTTCATAACCATCTTCGCCAGTATAGCCTGTTGTCGCAATAAATAAATCACCTGCTTGCACACCAAAGAAAGGCTTCATACCTTCAACAGCAGCTTGTTGCTCTGCATTAAGTACTGTTGCTGTTTTAGCACGCGCGTTAGGGCCTTGAACGGCAATCATTGCAAACTCAGGACGCTCAGTAACCGTTACGGCGAAATCAGCCGAAACTTTAGCTAAATGCGCTAAATCTTTTTCACGTGTTGCTGAGTTAACTACTAAACGGTAGTTCGTTTCTGAGAAGAAGTAGATGATTAGGTCGTCGATTACGCCGCCTTCTTCGTTAAGCATACCTGTGTAAAGTGCTTTACCCGGTACAGTTAACTTAGCAACGTCGTTTGCAACTAGCTTACGTAAGAACGCTTGTGCTTGCTCGCCTTGAATATCGACAATAGTCATGTGAGATACGTCAAACATACCTGCATCTGTGCGAACCGCATTATGCTCTTCGATTTGTGAGCCGTAGTTGATTGGCATTTCCCAGCCGTGGAAATCAACCATTTTTGCGCCAGCTTCAAGGTGCTTAGCATGTAAAACTGTTTTAGAAGTCATAATATTCCTTCACTTTTAAATTAACCCACAAGTTGTGGGGCGTGGCCTCAATTTAATGAGGGGGAATAACATGGGCGGCGATTATACATTAGTTGCACAGTTGTCACACCCAAATTGCGATTTTGTAACTAAAAAACAGCTAAACACCCAAGTGCGTAGCTGTTTTAAAAATTTTATGTTTTAAGCAACGTTGGCTAAGGCTAAATCAAAGCCGAGCTGCTGTAAGTGCGTTTGCCATTTATCAAGCTCTGCTTGGCGCGCCACCAGCTGAAATTGCTGTGTTGCTTGGTTATCTATGGCGGTAATAAATACCTCACCGCTTTGTGCACCATAACAACTGCGCATGTCTGATAAACGCAGCCCCGGCGTTAGCTTAAAGCTGTCAACCAAAGCATCAAACGCTTGCTCACCACTTAGGGTTAGTGCGCTTAAATCGTCACGCATTACATAATCAATGTCGTAACGTAGTTGTTGCTCATTAATAAGCGACTGTAATTGCACGCTGGCATCTTTACCTAGCACAAAACGAAATGCAGTTTCGTTAAAGTAGTAAAGGGCATAAGCGTAGCTGCTTGTTAGGTCATCGTCTAATGAACTTCGTAAGCCTAAACCGCTGGCGGTTAGCTTATTAATATCAAGACCTAAAATAGCCGTTAAAAATGGGATTGCTTCAGTGCCACTAAAATCCATAATGGCAGTATCGCTATTAGCTTGTAGCATGTTGTCTGCTGGGGTCTCAGCTTGGCTGTGGCGAGCAAACATTATTGGCGTAAAAGTCATATGTGACACCTATCAATCGTTAATGCTTGAAGTATATTGCGCCGTGCTGGCAACAACAAATTGTAATTATTTATCAATTGATAAATAATGCTTATATACATAGCCCTATAAATAGAATTTTTTAATGAAAAACATTTCTACCGATAGTTTACGTACTTTAGTCACTGTTGTTGAAGTTGGCGGGTTTGCCAAAGCGGGTGAATTATTAGGGCTATCGCAACCGGCTGTGAGCTTACAAATAAAGCGCCTTGAAGACATGCTGGGCCATAAGCTGTTTAAAAAGCAAGGCCAGCGCCAAGTACTTAATCAATATGGCGAACTGCTCATGCCATTAGCTAAGCAAATGCTGCAACAAAACGATGCCATTTTACAGCAGTTCACCAGCGAAAACGTGACAGGTAAAGTGCGTTTGGGGATCCCCAGTGAATTTGCTGCACGTATTCTACCTTCGATCATAGGTGACTTTGTGGCCCTCTACCCTGACGTATCGCTCGAAGTGCGTTCTCGTTTGAGTAAGCATTTATTGTCGGTCTCGCGCCAAGATCAATTCGATTTAGTACTGGCATTAAACGAAGAGCTAGAATCTGCCAAGTTCCCTATTTTTATGCAAGACCAACTAGTATGGGTGGGCGATTTAAACCTTGCACAGAACGATGTGGTAACGCTTGTAACCGCCCCCGAGGGATGTATTTATCGCCGCCGCGCAATCGAGGCGCTACAAAGTGCGGGTATTAAATACCGCATTGCCTACAGTAATGCCGACTTAACTGGCCTAACTGCGGCGTTAAAAGAAGGCTTAGGCATTACGGTACTCGCAAAAAGCACCGTACCGAATGAGCTTAACTACCAAATACAAACCAAAGACCTCCCCGAGCTTGGTCAAATCGGTATTAGCTTAATTAAACGCACCGACGACCCCGGCACCGCCGTAGATAAACTCGCCGAATTTATCGCCTTGCGTTTGACGTAGGTTTGAGTTGCGAGTTGCGAGTTGCGAGTTGCGAGTTGCGAGTTGCGAGTTAGCAAGATTGTAGCCGCGATTTTATATCGCGTAGGAATTTAGCTAGGTGCTAGGTGCTAGGTGCTAGGTGCTAGGTGCTAGGTGCTAACAGAATATTTTTTTGGGGTTGGAATACCTTCCCCTTTACTTTTTTCGGCGTTAAAACG
>NZ_PNCZ01000048.1:0-296 GCF_005887425.1 Pseudoalteromonas sp. S2721 | reverse complement strand
ATACCATTCCGCTTAAATATTTGATCTAATATAGGCTATATAAAATCACTGGTTATTAACATTGAACCCAAACATATCTGAACAACTTTTAGCGCTTTCTCGTAAAGAACCAAACGCACGAAAACGCATGCGATTGCTTGCAGTGTCTTTATTTTATGAGGGTAATAGCCGAACCGATATTGCAAAACGTCTAAACTCTGCAAGAAGTAGTGTGAATAAATGGGTTTCTAGTTACCTAGAGTATGGGCTTGATGGTTTAGACAATAAGCCTATTCAAGGACGTCCATCAAGGCTGC
>NZ_PNCZ01000047.1:0-448 GCF_005887425.1 Pseudoalteromonas sp. S2721 | reverse complement strand
ATAAGAAGGCTTATATTTGGTTAGTTAGTTGTTCTAAATCAGATATTTTTAACTCGTGTAGCGACATGTTTAATCCCTCAAAATGACTAAGTATTATTGCGGATTGGTATTATACCATTCCGCTTAAATATCTGATCTAATATAGGCTATATAAAATCACCGGCTAATAACATTGAATTCAAACATATCTGAACAGCTTTTAGCGCTTTCTCGAAAAGAACCAAACGCACGAAAACGCATGCGATTGCTCGCAGTGTCTTTATTTTATGAGGGTAATAGCCGAACCGATATTGCAAAACGTCTAAACACTGCAAGAAGTAGTGTGAATAAATGGGTTTCTAGTTACCTAGAGTATGGGCTTGATGGTTTAGACAATAAGCCTATTCAAGGACGTCCATGATTGCGGGAACTGCGGGTACTTGAAATACTGTCTGATATTATAACTCTC